>CAYNBL010000026.1:0-25090 GCA_964395205.1 uncultured bacterium
TGAAAATAAATATAAAAAAGCCGGTTTTTATAACGTGTTTGTTGATGTAACGGCCGAACCATCCGAAGAAAAAGAAGGCCGTGTCGATATTACATTTTTAATCAAAGAAAACGAGCGTGTTTTTATTGACGAGATCAAATTTGACACGAAAGAAGAGCTTTTTAAACCATGGCGACTTCGCTGGCAAATGAAAGACACCAAACAACGGGATTGGTACACTTTCTTCCGTTCGGCAAAATATGATCCCGAAAAATTCCTGGATGACAAAAATAATCTTTTGCAGTTTTATCGTGACCAAGGTTACCGTGATGCACGTGTACTTGGTGAGGAGATTGTATTAGATTCGCTCGGTAAAAAAATGACACTTCATGTTAAAATTGATGAAGGCCCCAAATATGTTTATCGGAATATTAGTGTTGTAGGTCCCGAAGTTTATCCTGAGAATTATTTTCTAATGAATCTGGAAATGGCCGGTATAAAAAAAGGCGAGCCCTTTAAAGAAAAGTATTTTGAGATGGCCGTTGATGCAAAGATCAGATCCTTATACATGGATACCGGATATCTGTATACTCAGGTAACACCGGAAATTACACCCTATGGGAAGGATTCATTGGACATTGCTATCAAAGTGGTGGAAAACCATAAGGTCTTTGTTCGTCGTGTAAACTTTGTTGGTAACTCAAGAACTCGTGAATACGTAATTCGCCGTGAAGTAAAACTTATGCCGGGTGATGTTTTTAATCGCGAGAAACTTATGCGATCACAGCGTGAAATATTCATGTTAAATTATTTTGCCGATGTTGTTCCTGATATTGTTCCGGTAGATGATGAAACTATTGATGTTGAAATTACCGTTGAAGAAAAGTCTTCCGATCGTGCAAATGCTTCCATTGGTTACAGTGAATACGACGGTCTGACAGGTAGTGTGGGAATTGATATCAACAATCTCGGTGGCCGTGGGCAACGACTTTCAATATCTTATCAAAAAAGTGCCGGTACGGATTATGTGAGTCTCGGATTTACAGAACCCTGGCTCATGGGACGACCCAATACGGTAGGTGTAAATTTATATTATTCCAAACGCGAGATGACAGATAGAACTTACTATTATGAGCCTTATGATCGTGAAACCATCGGCGTTACGTCACATTTTGGTCGTCGATTCCGTTGGCCGGATAGTTACTTTAGTGGCAGCTGGGCTTTAACCTTTGCCTATAAACATTATTATAATGTTCGCGATAACGATTACTTTTTGCAATATAATCCATCGGGTCTTCAAAAACTTTGGGGTAACAGCTTTACTCAGAATATTACCCGAGATAGCCGGGACAAACCGGAATTCCCGACAAAAGGCTCAAAACTCGTTTGGAATGCTCAGGTGTCCGGCGGTATTTTTGGTGGCCAAGAAGAGTTTGTTAAAAATAGAATTACCTTTGAAACATATACACCTATCATTGACAAGGTTGTCTTTTATCAAAATTTCGATATTGGAGTTGTTTTACCCTATGGTGATTACGGCGTAATTCCATATGACAGACTTTTTCATCTTGGCGGTGCAAATGCAATGAGTTATATTACTCCCTTACGCGGTTATGAGGACGGCAGTATTGCACCACCAAACTCATCTTACGAAAGTGGGAAGGCTCTTTTGAAATATACCTGTGAGATGAGAGTACTTCTGTCTCCGAATCCTACTTTGTACCTATTGGCATTTGCGGAAGCCGGACGAATTTGGGATGATCTACGAGATATAAAGATCCCCGAAATGGCACGTTCAGCCGGTGTTGGTGCACGCGTTTATATGCCCATGATGGGTATGTTGGGAGTTGATTTCGGGTATGGTTTTGATGAATTGTACTATTATGGAAGTTCAGGAAAAACGGTTTATAAATCCCCGGGCTGGGAAACCCATTTTGTATTTGGGATGCCCTTTTAATTAATAAGGAGAAGATGTTGTGAGAAACTGGAAAAAAATACTGGTTTTACTAACCATCATACTATCGGTTGCTTTTGCTGCGGATGCAATGAAAATTGGTTTTATTTATTCCGAACAGATCATGCAGGAATATCAGGAAGCTATTGATGCAATGAAAAAACTCGAAGCGGAAGCCGTAGAACTGCAGAATGTTTATAAAGAGATGCAGGCGGATTACCAGAAGCTTATTGAAGATTACGAAAAAAGAAAACTCGTAAGTTCCGATGCTTGGAAAAACAATAAGCAAAAAGAGATCGTAACAAAAGAGCAACAACTACAAAGTTATCAATTGGAACACTTCGGTCAAGACGGCTCGATCTATCAAAAAGAAGAAGAATATTTGGGCCCGGTTCTTGATAAGATTAATGAAACGTTAAAAGTCATCGGTGAAGAAAATGGTTACGCTTTTGTCTTTGATGCTTCCAAAGGGACTATCGTCTATGCTGACGAAGCTCATAATCTGACCGAAAAGGTTCTCGAAGAGCTTAAAAAATCAAAATAATTATTTTGTTCAATTTGGCCGGCAGGGTGAATAATAACATTCATGCCGGTTTTTTTATATGTTCATAAAATGCTTCCATCTGTAATTCTCAATCAATAGATTATGGTTATAGATATTATGGGATAGAATTAGCGTAAAGTTTCTGATCGGTTTATCAACATCACTGGAACTGGAATAAATAATGAAAAAAATTGGTATACTTGGCTCAACCGGATCTATTGGTAAAAATACCCTTACTGTTGTACGGGATCATCCTGAAAAGTTTAAAGTTTTATATCTGACCGCCAATCGACAGGTTGAACTTTTGATCGATCAGGCAAAATTATTTCGACCGGAAGCAGTGTGCATTGCCGATAAAACGAAATACCGGCAACTGACTGATGCTTTATCAGGTACTGGTATTCGGTGCATTTCAGGAGAGGAAGGTATATTAGATCTGGTTCGGGATGCAAAGGCTGATGTTATTTTAAATGCCATCGTCGGAGCGGCCGGAATGCAAAGCACCATATTGGCAGCTCAAAAAGGGTCGGATATTGCTCTAAGCAACAAAGAGAGCCTTGTTATGGCCGGGGAATTGATCAATCGTATTTGTTCAGAAACAGGGGCGAAGATATTCCCGGTTGACAGTGAACATTCGGCGATATGGCAATGTCTTTCCGGAGAAGCAAACGATGATATTGAACGTATTATCCTTACAGGTTCGGGTGGTCCCTTTTTGCGGCGAGATCTCTCTACATTTGAAGATATTACACCTGAGGAAGCCTTAAAACATCCGAACTGGTCCATGGGTAAGAAGATCACCATTGATTCTGCAAGTATGTTCAATAAAGGCTTAGAGTTAATCGAAGCGTATCATCTTTTTCATCTTGATGAATCGAAAATTGACATCCTTATTCATCCCGAATCTATTATACATAGTATGGTACAGTTCCAGGACGGTTCTGTGAAGGCACAACTGGGCATTCCCGATATGAAAGTCCCGATTCAATACGCCTTGAGTTATCCGCGTCATATTTCTGGAAATTGGCCGCGGCTGGATCTTGCGGAAATTGGGAGTTTACACTTTGAAGAGTCTGATACTGATCGTTTTCCCGCGCTGCGTTTGGCCAGAGAAGTTCTTAAATTGGGTGGAACTTATCCCGCAGTCTATAATATTGCCAATGAAAAAGCAGTAAAACGCTTTTTAACAGGCAAAATTTCTTTTCCCGAGATCGGTAAAGAGGTAGAAAAAGCGCTAGAAGTACACAAAACACTGGATCCCAACTCTTTAGATGATCTTCTAACAATATCAAAAACACACTAAAAATATATTTTAATTTAACTTTCTTTATTATATATTAAGTAGATTCAATATTAATAGGGAACAACATGAATGAACTTATTGCCGTTGTTGATGACGAAAAAAGCATCCTTGAGCTAACGAGCATACATTTAAAAAAATCAGGGTTTCAGGTTGCAACCTTTGTAAGCGGGGTGGAATATCTTGAATTTATTAAAAACACAACCCCAGATGTGACCATTTTGGATCTAATGCTTCCTGATATGGATGGTATGGATGTATGCAAGACATTACGTCGCGACAACAAATACGATAACATGTCCATTATTATTTTGTCAGGTCGAATTGATGAATCTGATACAATTCTTGGACTGGAGTTGGGTGCCGACGACTATGTAAAAAAACCTTTTTCACCCAAAGAATTGGCTGTCCGGGTAAAAACAGTTCTAAGAAGGAAAGCACCACAAGCGGCTCAAACAGATAGCAAGATCAATATTGACAACAAGATCATTATTGATGTTGACCGTTATGAAGTACATGTTGATGGTGAACTTGCAGCTCTTACGCCGACCGAATACCGCATACTAAAAATGCTTGCCGAGAAAAACGGTAATGTTTTAAAACGCGAAGAGATCCTTTACAATCTTTGGGGAAATGAAAAGATCGTTGTGGATCATACCGTTGATGTACATATCAAACATTTACGAGAAAAACTGGGCCCTTATGCAAACATCGTAAAGAATGTCCGCGGGGTTGGGTATAAATTGGGAATTTAAGGACAAGAAAACATAAATTTAAAACCGGGTTTCCCCCGGTTTATTTATTTATTTATAATAAATTTATTTAATTAAACAAATATTCAAGCAACGACAATTTCTTTTAAAAATTGCTTTGCCAAATTCACTTCCAATATTATATTCATTCTTATACAGGGATGAGAAATGTCAATTTATTTGCTTATGGTCATAATTCTCTTTTTTCTTGCCATCTCAGGTCTAGTTGTTGGTGTGACCAATGATGCAGTTAATTTTTTAAATTCCGCTCGTGGCGCCAAGGTAGCTAAAAACTGGATCATTATGATCATTGCCAGTGCCGGTATTTTGATCGGTACGACCTTTTCCAGCGGTATGATGGAAGTTGCGCGAAAAGGAATATTTCACCCTCAGGAATTTTATTTTTCCGAAGTCATGATCATATATCTTGCCGTTATGTTGACAAACGTAATTCTTCTTGATGTCTATAATACCCTTGCTTTACCGACATCTACTACCGTTTCAGTTGTGTTTTCGCTCTTGGGTGCCGCTTTATCGGTCTCACTCATCAAGATCGGTCGTTCACCGGGTGAAACTATTGCAGATCTGACAAAATACATTAATTCGGACAAAGCTTTAGCTATCATGGCGGGTATTTTTCTCTCGGTGATCATTGCCTTTACGGTCGGTACCATAGTCCAATTTCTTACAAGAATGATCTTTACTTTTAAATATCAAAAAGCTTTATCTCGCTTTGGGGCAATTTGGGGCGGTCTCTGTATTGCGATTATCACATATTTTATTTTAGTCAAAGGCGCTAAAGGGTCTTCTTTTATGACCGCTGATGCAAAAGTTTGGATCCAGGCAAACACATGGTTGATACTTGGACTATCTTTTATAGGGTGGACAGTTCTGATTCAGATATTTAGATGGATTATTAAAGTAAATATTCCACGTATGATCATTCTCATCGGTACTTTTTCGCTGGCATTCGCTTTTGCAGGAAATGATCTGGTCAATTTTATTGGTGTCCCGCTTGCCGGTTTTAAAGCATTTCAGGCATTTTCAGCTGTACCGGGTGCGGATCCGCATTTGTTTCCCATGAACTTCATGTCGGGTGCGATAAAAACAGAAACATATTTACTATTGATCGCCGGTGCGATCATGATCGTTACATTATGGGTATCGAAAAAATCCCGACATGTAAGTAAAACGGAACTAAGTATTGCACGGCAGGGAATAGGTGAAGAGCGTTTCGCTTCAACCGGGATATCACGAACCGTGGTTCATTCAATCGTGGTGATCAATGAATTTTTTAGAAATATCATTCCCTTAAAAGTACAGCATAAAATTAATGAACGTTTTTCGCGACCTGTGATGAATTCCGAATCTGAGGCCCAGTCGTTTGATATGATACGAGCTTCAATGAACCTGACTATTGCAAGTAGTTTGATCGCCTTGGGTACGTCTTTGGAACTTCCTCTTTCAACCACTTATGTTACGTTTATGGTGTCTATGGGAACCTCGTTGGCAGATCGTGCATGGGGGCGTGAAAGTGCAGTTTATCGCATGTCCGGTGTATTTACTGTTGTTGGTGGATGGTTCTTAACGGCGATCATTGCTTTACTCGTTTCAATGCTTTTTGCCTTGCTTATCAATTGGGGTGGCATTGTGGCAACCATACTGTTGGTTGCTTTTGCAGTTTTTGTTCTATTTCGCACTTTTATAAGTCATAAAAAAAACGAACAGAAAGAAGCGTCTCTCCATGAAGAGGAGAATAACAA
The DNA here is from genome assembly GCA_964395205.1 of uncultured bacterium. Classification (GTDB taxonomy): domain Bacteria; phylum Fidelibacterota; class Fidelibacteria; order Fidelibacterales; family Fidelibacteraceae; genus M50B103. Next base: position 6,293 of record CAYNBL010000026.1, read on the forward strand.
TGATATTCTTGAAATGTGTAATCACCATACTTTAAAGATCCTTGATCTTATACCGGAAATACTTGAGAAGAATGTCAAAGCCTGCTACAAAGAAGATCGTAAAAAGATCAAAGAATTACAAGAGCAGGTAAAAATCCTTTTGCTGGATACAAAAAACCGCAAAAATACCTTTACTGTTCGTTTGAGAAATATTGAGGAAGAATCTTTAGAATTTGGTCATTTTTATTTACAGATGTTACACTACATCCGTGAATTTTCACATAGTATCAATTATGTGGTTGATGCCTCGTATGAACATATTTATAACAATCATCGGGGAATTAATAAAGATCAAAATGAAGAGCTTGAATATCTTTGTGATCATCTGGAAGACATTTTTAAAGATGTAAAAAAAGCCATTTCAAATCAAAAATTTGAAAAGAAAGCTAAAATAAAACGCAAACAAGAAAAACTTTTGGATCATATCAGTAACTATCAAAGCAATCAGGTTAAACGCATTAAGCATGGGGATACCAATACGAGAAACTCCATGTTATATATGACGATTCTTTTTGGAATCAGAGATTTACTCGTTCACATAATTCGGTTACTAAAGGTTCAGAGTAAATTTATCCCCCAACAAGAATCAGATAAACCAAAGGGTAAAGGTGATAATCCCGCCCAAACCCAATTGCCACTTTAACGATATGATTATTAGCAATATTCTTATCGGTCAAACAAAGAAAATTGCAAATATATTTTATATTTACCGGCTTCCAAATTCAAACAGTGAAAAGAAAAAACACATGCTGTATTTTTTCATAAAAAAGTATTTTGTCAACATTAAAGTGTGCATTATATTCTATAACACATATAGGAGAAAAACATGACAATATATATCATAATGGTGATTTTATTGTTCTTTCTGGCGACCTCGGATCTCATGGTTGGAGTGACGAATGATGCCGTAAATTTCCTTAATTCGGCGCGGGGTGCAAGAGCCGCAAAGAATTGGGTGATATTAATCATTGCATCTGTAGGTATTTTTGTGGGTGCAACCTTTTCCAGCGGAATGATGGAAGTAGCCAGAAAGGGAATATTCCATCCACAGGAGTTTTTCTTTTCGGAAATTATGATCATATATTTGGCAGTTATGCTGACGGATGTTATTCTTTTGGATGCCTTTAATTCATTGGCATTACCGACATCGACCACCGTATCCATCGTTTTTGAGTTATTGGGTGCAGCAGTTGCAGTATCGTTATTAAAGATTGGCCGGAATCCCTTGGAAACCGTTGCGGATCTTCCAAAATATATCAACTCAGATAAAGCATTATTGATCATTTCGGGAATACTGTTATCCGTTATCATTGCCTTTACGGTGGGTGCTATTGTGCAGTTTTTCACGCGATTAATATTTACATTTAAATACAAAAAGAACCTTGATCGATTTGGGGCTATTTGGGGCGGACTTTGTATTGCTATTATTACCTATTTTATCCTAATCAAAGGAGCGAGTGGATCTTCATTCATGACTGCTGAAGCCAAAGTTTGGATACAAGCAAATACATGGTTGATCCTTGGATTGTCATTTGTCGGGTGGACCATTATTGTCCAGTTGGCACGTTGGATATTTAAAGTTAACGTAGCGAAAATGATCATTCTTTTTGGAACCTTTGCATTGGCATTTGCTTTTGCAGGAAACGACCTTGTGAACTTCATTGGTGTTCCTTTGGCCGCGTTCAAATCTTTCCAGGGTTTTGCTGCGGTGCCGGGTGCTGATCCAGCGACTTTCTCAATGGCATTTTTATCCGGAAAGGTTCAGACAGAAACCTATATGTTGTTGATCGCCGGTGCGATTATGGTCATTACCTTGTGGACATCAAAGAAATCAAAACACGTATCCAAAACTGAATTAAATATGGCAAATCAGACTTCTACAGAAGAGCGCTTTGGTTCAAGCGGTTTATCACGGTCTGTTGTTAGGATGGCGGTAAATAGTTCGCATATCCTAAAAAAAATATTTCCCGAACGATTACGAATTGCAGTCGATAGCCGCTTTTCGCGTCCTGTGACAACCAGTGAGAATGAAGCTCAGTCATTTGATATGATCCGGGCTTCCATGAACTTAACGGTTGCTTCATCACTGATCGCATTGGGTACTTCACTGGGATTACCTTTATCAACAACCTATGTTACTTTCATGGTATCCATGGGTACGACACTTGCAGACCGTGCCTGGGGCAGAGAAAGTGCCGTTTATCGAATCACGGGTGTATTTACCGTGATCGGTGGTTGGTTCCTGACGGCGATCATTGCTTTTACCGCTTCATTGATCTTTGCAATTTTGATTGATCTGGGTGGTATATATGCAATAGTTGCTCTATTTGGTCTTGCCCTCTTTTTACTGTATCGAACATTTTGGGTTTTCCGTAAAAGAGAACAGGCCAAGGAGGTAGTAAAGCAAGAAGAAGAAGGTAATGACATAATGGAGATCTGTAATGACTATACGGCCAAAATTCTTAATCAGATCCCTGAAATGTATAATGACATGATCGTTGCACTTCATAAGGAAGATCGTAAAAAGCTTAAAGAGTTGGTCAAAAAAGCGAACGACCTTCTTTTAACAACCAAGAATCGCAAGAATAATTTTACTGTTCGCTTGCGAGAAATTGAAGAAGATTCATTACAGTACGGACATTTTTACTTGCAAATGCTACATTATATACGGGAATTCGTTCGCTCTATGGATGCAATGATCGAAGCCTGTTATGAACATGTTGAAAACACGCATTTTGGTACAACCAAAATTCAAAATGATGAATTAACCAAGCTTTCAGAAGATCTTAATCATATTTATACTTCGATAAGCAGGATGGTTAGAGATCAGAATTTTGATATGAAGGAATCATGTAAAAATACTCATGAAGAAGTACTTGAAACGATCGTTGAATTTCAAAAGAATCAGGTTAGGCGAGTTAAACATGATGAAGATGCACACACAAGAAATTCAGTCTTGTATCTCACTATTTTGGGCAGTTCAAAAGACCTGGTTGTTGATGCAATCCGCTTACTGAAAGTACAGAGTAAATTCATAGTAGTTGAGGAAGAGGGGATCATTGCTTCTACTCAGACCGATTTAACTTGAAAAGACGCAAACTTATTCTTATAATTCGCGAATTGACATGAACAAAAGGGAGAAAACATGTTAGGTATTCAAAATAATTTATTCTGGCTCGTTCCAAGTACCGCGATCATCGCATTGGGCTTTGCCTGGTTTTTCTTTAAACAAATGATGAAGCATTCCGAAGGAACACTAAAAATGGCTGAAATTGCCGAACACGTCCGCAAAGGTGCTATGGCATATCTAAAACAACAATATAAAATTGTGATCATTGTCTTTTTAGTGTTAACGGCTTTATTTGCCTTAATGGCTTATGTGTGGAAAGTCCAGAATCCGTGGGTTCCTTTTGCTTTCCTGACCGGTGGTTTTTTCTCCGGCTTGGCAGGTTTCTTTGGTATGAAAACAGCAACTTACGCATCTGCACGTACCGCGAATGCTGCCCGTGAATCCCTAAACAAGGGTCTTCAGGTTGCTTTTCGTTCGGGTGCTGTTATGGGCTTGGTCGTTGTTGGTCTTGCCCTGCTTGATATTTCCGTTTGGTATATTGTACTAAATGCTTTTATAAAAGAAGGTGATCCAGCACATAATATGGCGATCATTACTACAACTATGTTGACCTTTGGCATGGGTGCTTCCACACAAGCCTTATTTGCTCGTGTTGGTGGTGGTATTTTTACTAAAGCCGCTGATGTGGGTGCTGACCTTGTGGGTAAAGTAGAAGCCGGTATCCCTGAAGATGATCCTCGCAACCCTGCTACTATTGCTGATAATGTGGGTGACAATGTGGGTGATGTTGCCGGTATGGGTGCTGACCTTTACGAATCATACGCAGGCTCTATTCTTGCTACAGCCGCTCTTGGTGCGGCAGCATTCATGCACGATACCACATTACAGGTTTCTGCCGTTTTTGCTCCAATGATCATTGGTGCTGTCGGTACCCTGCTTTCCATTATTGGTATTTTTGCAGTTCGCACAAAAGAAAATGCCACACAGAAAAATTTATTGGGTGCTTTGGGACGTGGAACAAACCTAAGTTCGATCCTGATCATGGTTCTTTCTTTCTTTATCTTAAAGATCCTTAATCTTGAAAATTATGTTGGTGTTTGGCTTTCCATTGTTATCGGTTTGATCACCGGATGGGCAATTGGAAAAGAAACGGAATACTTTACATCAGCAGCTTACGCACCAACTAAAAATATTGCTAAGCAATCTGAAACCGGTCCGGCAACCGTTATTATTAATGGTATTGGAACCGGCATGCTTTCAACGGCTTTCCCAGTTATGACCATTGTGGTCGGTACAATTCTTGCCTACCTGACCGCAGCCGGTTGGGCTTTTGAAAATATGTCCATGGGACTCTATGGAATTGGTATTGCTGCTGTTGGTATGCTCTCTACACTTGGAATTACCCTGGCAACTGATGCATACGGTCCTATTGCTGATAATGCGGGTGGAAACGCTGAAATGGCCGGACTTGGTGAAGAAGTTCGTAAGCGTACAGATGCTTTGGATTCATTGGGTAATACAACAGCCGCTACAGGTAAAGGTTTTGCCATTGGTTCAGCTGCATTGACCGCACTTGCACTTCTTGCTTCATATATTGAAGAGATCAAGATTGGCTTGATCCGTATTGGCGAAACAACGCTGATAGTTGGCGAAAAAGTGATCCCAACTGTAACCGCTACACTTTCTGATTTTATGACATATTACAATGTAACACTTATGAACCCAAAAGTTTTGATGGGTATGTTCATTGGTGCCATGATGGCATTTTTATTCTGTGGTTTGACCATGAATGCAGTGGGTCGCGCAGCCGGCGCCATGGTGGATGAAGTTCGCCGTCAGTTCCGTGATATCAAGGGTATTCTTACCGGCGAAACAGAACCTGATTATGCAGCTTGCGTTGAAATCTCAACTAAAGGTGCACAACGCGAAATGCTTTTACCGTCCTTATTGGCAATTATTGCTCCAGTAACTGTTGGACTTATCTTTGGCGTTTCCGGTGTTATGGGTCTTTTGACCGGTGGTTTGGCTGCCGGCTTTTCATTAGCTATCTTCATGTCTAATGCCGGTGGTTCATGGGACAATGCAAAGAAATATATTGAAGCAGGTGCTCATGGCGGTAAAGGTTCAAAAGCACATGAAGCCGCTGTTATCGGTGATACTGTTGGTGATCCTTTCAAAGACACCTCAGGTCCGAGTTTGAACATTTTGATCAAGCTTATGACTATGGTCTCTATCGTAATGGCCGGATTGACTGCAAGTTGGTCTTTGCTCTAAGCGATCATTATAACATACAAGTTCAAAGGCACGTTTAGGCGTGCCTTTGTTTTATTGCGAAATAATGTAGAGACAAGGCATTGCCTTGTCTCTACTAACAATTGACACAAACCCAATTTATGATTATATTAAGAAGATGTAAATAATTACTAATTTATGAGGCATTATTATGACTGAATCAAAACGACTAATCGCACTGGATGTATTTCGAGGGGCCACCGTTGCTCTGATGATATTGGTGAATAATCCCGGCAAATGGGGGGCTCAATATACTGCTTTAGAACATGCTCCTTGGCATGGCTGGACCCCCACTGATTTTGTGTTTCCATTCTTTTTGTTTATTGTTGGTGTTGCAATGGCATTTGCTTTTAGAAAATATGATTATAAATTAAATAAAGATGCGACAAAAAAGATCATTAAACGAACTCTCATTATTTATGGATTGGGAATCTTTTTAGGTCTCTTGCATCCTGTTGCCGGTAATACATTTGGCGAAGTAGTCCGCAATCTTTTTGGTAATTGGCGTTTGGTCGGTGTGTTGCCAAGGATCGCATTATGCTATTTCTTTGCTTCACTTTTAGTTCTAAAATTCAACAGAAAAACCGTGATGTGGATTGCGGGCGGTATTCTCGTGGGCTATTGGATATTATTGGCCTCAACCGGTGGCTTTGGAATAGAAGATGTTATCGTACGAAAGATTGATTTGGCAATTCTTGGTGACGGACACATTTACCACGGCTATCATGACAGCATGGGGCAACGTATTGCCTTTGATCCCGAAGGGCTGCTCAGCACGCTCCCAGCTATCGTTACGACGATACTGGGCTACTTCACGGGTATGATGATCCTTGAAACTCCCGATAAAAAGGAATTGGTCAAAAAGATACTCATTCGAGGAGCTGCCTTCCTGGCTTTGGGTCTTTTGTGGGGACTTTTCTTTCCGATCAACAAACCGATCTGGAGTTCATCATATGTTATTCTGATGGGTGGATGGGCGATGCTTTTCTTAGGTGTTTCAATACTTTTGATCGATGTGCTGGGGTGGAAAAGCGCAACGGAACCATTCGTTGTCTTTGGTTCAAACCCATTGTTTATATTTGTTCTTTCGGCAGTTTATGCAAAACTACTGGCTTATATAAAATTTATTCCCATGGGAGGAGCCACGGTTGGCCTAAAAACCTGGCTTTTCGCTAAAGTGTTCATGCCAATGGCCAATTACAGTCGAATAGATGCATCTTTAATGTTCGCTTTAACTACCATCACTATCTTCTGGGCGATCTCACTTATCTTGTATCGCAAGAAGATCTTTATCAAAATTTAAAAGGAGTACAAGATGAAAAAAGTAATGAGTCTGCTTCTAATAACGGTCTTGTGTTTTGCAGGACAGCCAAAAGTTAAGTTGGGTATTGATGTTCTTGAAGAAAGAGGCTTTGATATTCTTAAGGGTAAACGTGTTGCCTTGATCACAAATCCGACAGGCGTAAGTCAGGATCTTCGCTCTACCGTAGATATATTATTTGAAGCACCTGAAGTTGATCTGGTTGCCCTCTTTGGTCCGGAGCACGGTGTGCGCGGCAACTTCAGTGCGGGTGATAAAGTAGATGATGCTGTTGATCCTGTTACAGGAGTGAAGGCTTATTCTTTGTATGGAAAGCGTAAACGCCCTACGCCGGAATCTTTGGAAAATGTCGATGTATTGGTTTTTGATATTCAGGATATAGGATGTCGTTCTTATACTTACATCAGCACAATGGGACGTTGCATGGAAGCGGCCGCTGAAAATGACGTGGAGTTTGTTGTACTTGATCGCCCTAATCCACTAACGGGTAATATTGTTGAAGGCGCAACTGTAAAAGATGGTTTCTTTTCAGGAGTAAGCGCTTATAGAATCCCTTATGTTCATGGTTTAACAATTGGTGAGTTGGCACAGGTCTACAATGAAGAAAATTTGCTCCGAGATGGAGATAAATGCAAGCTGACCGTTGTCCCCATGAAGGGTTGGAAAAGAAAAATGTCTTTTGAAGATACAGGCCTATATTGGGTTCCTTCATCACCCCATATTCCGGAAGGGAATACCCCTCCTTATTATGTGGCAACGGGTGTGATCGGTGAATTTTATCAACTAAATATTGGAATCGGATATACTATACCATTTAAATGCTATGCAGCGGAATGGATCGATTCACAGGAACTTACTGAGGCCATGAACGCATTGAATTTGGAAGGTGTAATTTTTAGACCCATTGCTTATAAACCCTATTACGGTGCGGATGAAGGAAAAGAAGTTAAAGGGGTTCAGATTCATATTACCGATTTTAGAAAAGTGGAACTCATGTACCTTCAATTTCGTTTCTTAGAAGTACATTATAAATTATATCCCGAACATGATCTGTTTGAAATGAGTAAAAATCGTTGGGGAATGTTTGATAAAGTTTGCGGTACCGATGAAATTCGAACAGAGTTCATGAAAAACCACAAATTTGAAGATATAAAACCTATTTTCGAACGCGATGTAGAAGAATTTCGGGAAATGTCAAAAAAATATTATATGTATAAATAAGGAAAACAATGAAAAAGACACTCACTATTATTCTATTGATCTGCTTGTTGACAGGAGCAGTATTTGCTGAAAATAATCGCGAATGGCGAGCCATATGGTCCATTACTTGGAACCAGTTTTCGGCCAGTGCTTCAACGGAGGCATTAAAATTACGGGCTGATGCTATTCTTGATAAACATGTTGAGGCAGGTATGAATGCTGTTTTATGGCAGGTCAGGCAGGGTGGAACCGTTTATTATCCATCCGCGATCGAACCTTGGGGTTCCTATATCGGCTATACCGATCCAGGTTATGATCCTTTAGCTTATGCCATTGAAGAAGCACATAAGCGCGGACTGGAGTTACATGCCTGGTTCAATACTTTTCATTGTTCCAGCGATCAAGCCGGTGCACCGGCTGTTGTACATCCCGAATGGGTTTGTCGTGATGGATACGATCATCCCATGGGAAGCTCCGAATCATTATCTCCCGGCCTAAAAGAAGTTCGCGACTATACTGTCAGTCTGGTTGCTGAAATTGTAGCTAATTATGATATTGACGGTATTCACTTCGATTATGTTCGCTGGAACGAATATGATAATACTGAAGCAAGTGTTCTTTTTGCTAAATATGCTGAAGATAATAACCTAACGGATGGTGTTTATCCTCCCGGAATGGAAGAATATCTACAGAAGAGAGAACTGGATTCTCAATCCAATCGTGCTCCTTTAGCACCAACCGCAAGTAACCGTTATCTTTTTGATGCATTGCATCCGGAAAGCGGTGGTATTCCCGATAGTACGGATCTTTTCCCCGATGCAACACCGGGCGTAAAATTTGCTTCTTGGGGTGACTGGCGTCGAGGATCAACCAATGTATTTATGAAAGCTGTCCATGATACGGTTCAACAAATGAAACCATGGGTAAAAGTTTCACCGGCTGCTTTAGGGCGACACAGAGCCGGTGGCTGGAATGGTTATTATAGTACATTCCAAGATGCAGCCAAATGGTTGAATGAAGGTTGGGTAGACATGATCACAGCCATGAGCTATCACTGGAAAACCGGAAGCGAATTAAAATTCGAATTGGAGTCTGATTGGTACCCCTACCTTACAAAAGGTATTGCAGATGGACGCTATTTTTCACCGGGCCCCCCTTCATATTTATTAACTTCTTGGGCACAGCACCAGAATATTGTTTCAACTGTTCGCACACTTCCCTGGGTTAAAGGCTTCCAGTTTTTTGCCTATACCAACTGGAAAGATTCACCCTATGCTTTAGAAAGTTCACATACGGTTTTTGCCAATAAAACAAAACACCCAAGCTATGCATTTTTAAATGGCGATGTACCTGCCGCACCTTCGCTTTTGATGGTTAAAAACAATGATACCTCTTATACCATGACCGTTACACCCGATGGTAGTGATACAAGCTCTCAATGGTTTGTCATTTACCGTTCCGTTAATTCAAGCATTGATGTTGATTCGGATGAGATCATGGAGTTGGTATTTAGTGATTCCGCTTTTACTTATGAAGTAAACTTTGACGGATTTCAATTAAATGACGGTAAATATTATTATGGCGCTAGCATGTGCAGTCGCTGGTGGATAGAATCCGTAGTTTCAAATATTGTTAGTACCGATGTTTTAGCGACGACGACACCCCGGATAGTTTCTCATACACCCGAAAATGCCGCAAACAATGTTCCCAACAATCAAATTGTCCGGATAGAATTTAATAAAAACATGGATGCTGCCAGTATAAATGAGCATTTGACAATTAGTCCGGAGCTTAGCAATAAAAGCTTTGCCTGGGATAATTCCACTTGGGTAAAAGATGATCATTTGGTATTAAATATCAGTGGATCATGGGAGTTTAATACAACTTATACTATTACGGTCGGTGCTTCTGTTTTAGATCAGATTGGTTTGCAAATCGACGGTAACAAAGACGGTACGAGTGGAGATGCTTATTCCTTTTCATTTACAATTTCCGGTGCAGACGAAGAGCCACCCATTATAGCTTACAATTATCCGCTGGAAGGAGATGTGGGAATTGATACCGATCTTCCAATTTCGTTGATCTTTAATGAGCGTTTGGATTATAGTACATTGGTTGACAGATTAATATTAAACTATGCCGGCTACACGATTATTCCTTCTTACACAGCCTATACAGGTGACGACAATCGCAGTTGTGTCAATGTAAAGCCAAACTCATATTTTCCCTCCAATGAAGTGGTTACTCTGGAATTACTTGCCGGAATTACAGATACGGCAGGTAATTCAATGACAAGTCAGAATATAAGTTTTACTACTGATAGCTCGTATTATGTTAATCGCAAGATGATTGACAATTTTACGGGTACTTACACATGGGAACGCCCCGGATACAGTTATCAAACCACAGGTATTAATGATTCGGAATCCTCATCAACATTAACTTCGGAAAACTATATACCGGGATTTGGATCAGACAGAAAAGCGTTTAGGGTCATATGTGTGCCGGAATTGGAAAGCTGGTTTGCAAGGGTATATTGCTCTGCATTATCCAATGCTACGACGGGATTGGATACGACAAAGGTCATGCAAGCATATGTTTTCGGAAATGGTAACGAATATGAATTCAGATTCTGTATGCGCGAACGTAAAGTAACATCGGGAACTTACTTTGAAGTTTCACCATGGTATAAAGTGGATTGGATTGGATGGAAATTAATCAAATGGGATTTTCATGATCCCTTACAATTTGGAGAATGGGGCTCATTTACCGATGGCATTATTAATGGTGTTAAATATACTTACGATTCAATACACCTAAAAGGTAGCGATGAATATCCATTAAATACGGCGTTGTTATATATCGATCAATTGCGTATGGCTAAAATAGAGGAAGGAACCCCTCCACCGAACCATCGACCGACGATCGAAGCGATTTCGGATACCAGCATAGCGGCGGGAACCGGTGTTTACTATTCTGCGCAATACAGTGATCCGGATGTGAATGATATCCTGACCATGGATGTTATTCCCGATACATTCGCGATGTCTATCAGACGCTATACATCTCCCGCAGAAAGATTCAGAGTGAAATCTGATGATGATTTTGAAGGTGTCTGCAGAATCCTTGTAATTGTGAAAGATAATGGCATTGGAGAACTGAGCGATACGGCAGCCTTTGATGTTACCGTAACGATCACAGGTATTGAATCGGTACCCGAAAGTTTTACAGTTTATCCAAATTATCCGAATCCGTTCAATCCGGTAACCACCTTACGCTTTGATCTTTCAACAAGTGATCAGGTCCAAATCGAGATATTCAATACTCGTGGACAGCGGGTCGCCCTTGTTGCAAATAGGCATTTCGAAGCCGGTTCATGGAATTTGAACTTCGATGCATCTTATTTGAGTTCGGGTGTTTATTTCTATAAGATCACTGCAGGTGAAAATATTGCAGTGAATAGGATGACTTTGCTTAAATAAAAAATGATTAAAGAATTATAGCTCTGTACGGAACGGTTTTAAACCGTTCCGTACTTTTTTATATCGCTAAATGAATTTCTAACAAAGAAACCGTTCCGTACATTTTTATATCACCAAATGAATTTCTAAAGAAGAAACCGTTCCGTACTTTTTATATGTGCCTAATGATTTTCTGAAGGGGATATTTTGGGATTATTCCTTATATAAAACCTAAAATCATCAATTTCATTATTAAATTTTCTAATTATTCTATCATAAAATGATTTATGCCATTTAAAATCTCGATTTGTGCGCATATCATTAATTCTGCGTGACGAAAATGTTTTAAAAGCTCGTATCAATTCTGATAGACCATGAGTTTTATCTTTTGTAGGGAATGGTTTCAAACCATTCCTTACGTGAACGTCATCTGCAATATGAATAATAGCGTGAAAATGATCAGGCATAATAATATATTCATCTAAAATAATATTATTATAATGCTTGGGAAGATCTGTCCAACATTTATTTATTATTAATCCGTATTTGTTTAATAACATTTCTCCCCTGATAATATCTCCGAATCTAATATGTTTGCTATCAATTGTTATTGTAACAAAATATGAACCAGGTGTTCGATAATCATAACCCGGCATTCTTTGTCTTTTACGGGTATTCATGTCTAAAAATAATAAAATAAATAATACAAAACTTTGATGTCCTGCTTAACTATGATACTCGTCACAGTAATTGGACATCTTTCAATAATAATTCTTTAAAAACTCAATGGATTTTAAATCCCTTTTCGCTATATTTACGCATTGTTAATTAGGTAGAAAATTACCGCATTTCAATGGGAGATAAACATTGAAGCTATCGACATTTAAAAAAGGTCTTCACCCTGAAGATTACAAGTATTTCAGTCACGACAAGGCCATAGAGATCTTGCCCCTGCCGGATGATGTTTACATCCCGCTGCAACAACATATCGGTGTTACCTGCGAGCCATTGGTACAGAAGGGCGACAAGGTCAAAACAGGCCAGATTATTGCCAATACAAGTGCTTATGTTTCTGCACCCGTTCATTCAAGTATTACAGGTATCGTAAAAGACATAGAAAAATATTACCATCCGCTAGGTATGCGTGCGACCATGATCCATATCCAACGAGAAGGTGAAGAAGAATGGGAGCTTCTTGAAAAGGTTGATGATTGGAAATGGACACCAAAAGAAAAATTATTGGATACGATCCGTAATGCAGGAATTGTCGGACTTGGCGGAGCAACGTTTCCAACCCACGTAAAACTGAATCCCCCCGAAGATAAAGCTATCGATTCCTTCATATTGAATGGTGTGGAATGCGAACCTTACTTAACATCCGATGATCGTTTAATGGTTGAGCAAACAGACAAGATCCTTCTTGGCATGGCGATCATGATGCATATTCTGGATGTTAAAAAAGGATATATCGGCATTGAAAATAATAAGCCCGAAGCTATTGCTCAAATGCAAAAACGCGTTGTTGAACTTGGCTATCCCTTCACCGTTGTTCCTTTGAAAGTGAAATATCCACAGGGCGCGGAAAAAATGCTGATATACTCGGTGCTAAAACGCAAAGTACCTTTTAGCAAACTTCCAATGGATGTTGGCGTGGTTGTGAACAATGTGGCTACGGCTTTTGCTGTTGCTGAAGCAGTTGTGGAATCAAAGCCTCTGGTCCAGCGGGTTATTACGGTAACGGGTGATGGCGTAAACGAACCGAAGAACCTTATGGCACGTATCGGAACTCCGTTTAAGAATTTATTTGATGCATGTGGGAATGTCAAAGATGATGTTCACCGCATTTTTATGGGCGGTCCCATGATGGGCATGACCCAATATCATCTTGAATCACCGGTCGTAAAAGGAAGCAGCGGTATTGTTGCCGTTACTGGTGAACTTGTTGAAGAATTAAGCACATTCCCCTGTATTCGCTGTGGAGCTTGCGTGCGCACCTGCCCCATGAACCTCATGCCTTTGCGCTTGTCAAAGTTTTCTCAGGCAAAAGAGACCCAAAAGCTTAGTGAATTTGGCATTATGAATTGTATCGAATGCGGATCCTGCGCCTTTGTTTGTCCGGCGAACATTCCGCTGGTACAATGGATCAAGGTAGGAAAGATCAGGGTTCGGGAAGAAGCAGCGAAAAAGGCAAAGGAGAAAGCATGACAGAACAAACGTCTGTTCCGGAAGAGTTGAAAAAAGAAATTAAAGTTGAAGCTGCGCCGGGAAAAGAAATAAATAAAACGATCGAGGAAAAACCTAAACCCAAACCCGATCCTCGTCGTCGTTTATTCAGATCGGATCGCATGACCATTGTTGCCCCGGCTCCGCATAATAAAGGAAAACAATCAGTTCCCCGCATCATGTATACAGTTATTGCAGCACTTCTGCCTGCCATAATCGTGTCACTTTTGCTCTTTGGTACAAAGGCTATGGTGACGATCCTGGTGGCGGTTTTTGCCGCTATGGTTGCCGAATATGCATGTAATAAGATCATGAAGACCGGACTTACGATTGATGATGGTTCAGCTATACTGACCGGCATTCTCTTAGCGATGACGCTTCCGCCTTCTTTTCCCATAGCAGGAACGGCTCTTGGCGCGGTTATTGCTATTGTTTTTGGCAAACAGGTCTTTGGCGGTCTGGGTGGCAATATATTTAATCCCGCTTTGTTGGGACGGGCTTTTCTACAGGCAAGTTTTCCTGTAAAAATTACGACATGGACATTACCTGCTTTTGCAGGATCAGGTTCATATTTTGAAATGGCTACATCAAAGGCCGTTGATACGGTAACGGGTGCTACACCCCTGGGATTGATGAAATTTGAAGGTATCGGCACACATCTTAAACCCCTCCTTTTTGGAAATGTCGGAGGATGTATAGGCGAAACATCTGCAATAGCATTGTTGATCGGTGGAATTATCCTGGTCATCCTAAAATATGCAGATTGGCGAATTCCTCTAAGCTATATAGGGACGGTTTTTGTTTTTAGTGGTGCGTTGTGGTTGATCGATCCAGCAGTTTATCCCAATCCGCTCTTTATGGTATTCTCGGGTGGTCTGATCCTGGGTGCTTTTTTCATGGCGACCGATATGGTTACGTCACCGATAACACCTCTTGGCACCTGGATATATGGTATTGGCATGGGAGTGATTCTCGTTGTCATTCGTGTCTGGGGCGGTTTGCCAGAAGGCGTGATGTACTCTATCTTATTTATGAACGGACTGGTTCCGTTGCTGAACCGCTGGACCCGGCCGAAGTATTTTGGTGAGATCCAGGTAGAAAAGAAAAAGAATTAGAGGAATTATATGAACAATACTGCAAAGATTATTATTGTATTGACCCTGATCACTGTTATTTCAGGCGCAGTTTTAGCCGTGCTTGATATCTATACAAAGCCACGGATCGATGCCTATAAGAATAAAGTCAGAAATGAAGCAGTTTATGAAGTTCTGCCTGAAAATGTAAAGGTAGAGACTATCACAAAAATAGCTAATGAAAATGGCGAAGATGTGGAATATACTTTCTATGAAGCAACAAAAGACAATGAAGTCGTTGGCTATGCTTTTCAGATAGCCGGAGGTGGTTTTCAAAGTGAGTTGGTTTTAATGGTCAGCGTTACACCGGATTTTTCCGAGATCATTAATGCAAAGATATTGGCACAAGTTGAAACGCCGGGACTCGGAACGAAGATAGAGGATGACCCTTCTAATAAGGAGGACCCTGCTTGGTTTATGCATCAATTCAAAGACCTAATGGTCAATCCGAAAATTACATATATTAAAAATGTAAAACCTTCTAAAGATAATGAAATACAGGCGATCACCGGGGCAACCATTTCATCTGCGGCTATTGTTAGAATAATGAACACCGGTATAAAAAATGCTAAAACTATATTGGGCAAATAAAGCATTCATTGCGTTTGGAGAATAAATATGAAAGAAAAAACCGCAATACAAGAATTTGTAAAAGGGCTATGGGATGAGAATCCCGTTCTCGTACAGTTGCTCGGACTTTGTCCGACACTTGCGGTGACTGTCTCTGCGGAGAATGGAATGGCCATGGGACTGGCGGCCACCTTTGTGTTGATCTGCTCGAGTTTCCTGGTCTCTATGTTTCGCAAAGTCATACCGGGCCAGGTTCGCATTGCAGCCTACATTGTAATCATTGCAACATTCGTAACGATCGCTGACCGCTTTCTGGCAGCGTTTGCTCCTGATATTTCAAAGAGTCTCGGTCCCTTTATTCCGCTTATTATTGTGAACTGTATGATACTTGGTCGACAAGAAGCTTTTGCCTCCAAGAATGGCATTTGGCGTTCTCTGATGGATGCTCTGGGCATGGGACTGGGTTTTACCATGACCCTTCTTGTACTGAGCTCTATTCGTGAAATTCTCGGTTCGGGAACATGGTTCGGAATGGACGTTATGTGGGGATCATTTTCACCCTGGAGCGTGATGATCTTGCCGCCGGGTGCTTTTCTTGCACTGGGTTGTTTGATCGCCGGCGCTAATTGGCTCAACAATAGGAGGAAGGCATGAATTTAATCGTTATCTTTATCGGCGCTGCGCTGATCAATAACTTTGTCCTAAGTCAATTCCTCGGTATTTGTCCTTTTGTGGGTGTATCCAAGAAGGTGGATTCTGCTTTTAGTATGGGCATGGCAACTACCTTTGTGATGGTGATCGCGGCGATGGTGACTTGGTTGGTTTATAATTTTATCCTCGTACCGTTCAAGCTTCAGATCCTTGAATATGTTGCTTTTATTTTAATCATTGCATCTCTTGTGCAATTGGTGGAAATGTTCATTCGAAAAGTAAGTAAACCATTGTATGATGCTCTGGGTATTTTCTTGCCCTTGATCACAACGAACTGTGCAATTCTGGGATTGGCATTGAATTCGGTCCTTAAAGAATATAATTTTTCCGAGACCCTGATCTATGGTGTGGGTGCGGGAATTGGATTTACGCTGGCGCTTGTTATTATGGCAGGTATTCGAGAGGAACTCGAGCTTGTGGATATTCCCAAGTCTTTTCAGGGAGCTGCGATCACGATGATCATTGCAGGAAGTCTGGCTTTGGCATTTATGGGATTTGCAGGATTAATTTAAGGAAGAATGATGGATATACAATCAATATTGATCGCAGCCGGAAGTATGGGCGGAATGGGTTTGCTTTTTGCCATCGGTCTGGCGATCGCCAATAAAAAATTACATGTTGAAGAAGATCCCCGAGTCACAGAGGTCATGAAAGTGATTCCGGGTGCAAATTGCGGCGGTTGCGGTTATCCCGGTTGCCAGGCTTTTGCCGATGCTGTTGTTAAAGGTGCTGCAGCGGTCAATGGCTGTCCGGTTGGTGGTGCAGAAGTAGCAGAACAAGTGGCAAAGATCATGGGCGTTGAAGTTTCCAATGGTGAAAAAGAGATCGCTCAATGTCAATGCCAGGGTGGACTTGAAGAGATCGCTTATCAGGGAGAATATCAAGGCGCTCAATCCTGTATTGCCGCAACACTGGTTTCCGGCGGAAAAAAATTATGTGAATTTGGTTGTTTAGGACTAGGTGATTGTGCGGCGATCTGTCCTTTTGACGCTATTATTATTTCAGAGAATCGTTTGCCGGTCGTCGATGAAAAAAAATGCGTAGCGTGTGGCAAGTGTGTGGATGTATGTCCGCATGATCTTATGGAACTGCACCCCTTATCACATAGGACTAAAGTTCTGTGTAAAAACCATGATATTGGCCGGTATGCTACAAAAGTTTGTACCCGTTCGTGTATAGCTTGCGGAGCTTGTGAAAGAAAATGCCCCTTCGATGCGATCCATGTGATCGATAACTTAGCCGTAATCGATTATGAAAAATGCAAACATTGCGGATTGTGTGCAACCGTCTGTCCGACCACCGCGATCGAACATAAAAAGAAACCAAGAAAACCAAAACCCATTCCTGAAAAAGAAACCGAAAAATAATATAGTGTAGAGACGCAATATTTTGCGTCTCTTATCCATAATCCATAACCCATCATTTAATAAAATGCCAACACGCGGAAAAATCACAGAAAAAAAGAACGGTAAAGTCTACATGCTCATAGAGGAAGATACATCCGCCTGTAAGGGATGTGCAGCTCATGCTTTATGTGGAAAAAAAGATTGTGCCGATTCGCAGGTTATTTTAAATGATAGAGCGGATCTCAAGGTAGGGGATGAGGTTGAAATTGAAGAAAAAGAAAACATTCTGATCAAGACATCACTACTGGCATATGGAATACCACTGGTGTTTTTTGTTGCCGGTGTTCTTCTTGGACAGTTTCTCCCCGAGACAAATATACCTAAAGAATTAATTCAATTCCTTGCCGGTTGTGTTGGTTTGATCATTGGTGGGCTTCTGGGCAGATACCTTGCTAAACGCCTGTCCCAAAGTATAGATAAATATTTTTCAATAAAAGTGAAAAATCAACAACAATAATCCAATAATGCTTATAATAATTCGCAAACAATGCGATATTGTGATATAATATCAAATATTATCAACGATATTGTAAATAATTGTTGTCTTTAATGAATTTGCTTATTAATTTAGCGCAGATTTTTGAGCAACAAAAAAGGGATACCAGGATGAAAAACGTCGAATCGGATATTATGAAAATTTTTGGTATGAATGTTTTTGGCGAAACTGCAATGCAACAACGCTTACCCAAAAATGTGTATGAACAACTTCAACACATCATTAAGGGGCATCAGGCATTAGATATAAATATCGCTGAAATTGTTGCCAACGCCATGAAAGATTGGGCCATTGAAAAAGGTGCCACGCACTATACTCACTGGTTCCAGCCCCTTACCGGAATCACCGCAGAAAAGCATGAATCATTTATATCCCCCAATGGTGATGGTAGTATTATTATGGAATTTTCCGGTAAAGAACTCGTTCAGGGTGAACCGGATGCTTCCTCTTTTCCCAGCGGTGGCTTGAGGGCGACTTTTGAAGCACGCGGCTATACGGTTTGGGACGTTACATCCCCCGCTTTTATTAAAGATGATGAAAATGGTAAGACACTTTATATTCCTACTGCCTTTACATCCTATACGGGAGAGGCGCTGGACAAGAAAACACCGCTATTAAGATCAGTTGAATCCTTGTCAAAACAAACGATTCGTGTATTACGTTTGTTGGGTGATAATTCCTCTGAGTACGCAGTTCCAAGTGTGGGTCCCGAACAAGAATATTTTCTTGTAGATGAAAGTTTTTATAATGATCGTTTAGATTTGCAAATGACAGGCCGAACCTTATTTGGCGCTCCTGCTCCCAAGGGACAGGAGTTGGATGACCATTATTTTGGAAGTATCAAAGAGCGTGTTTCTTTATTTATGAATGATCTGG
>CAYNBL010000027.1:0-23641 GCA_964395205.1 uncultured bacterium
CTCTGTAAATCCGATTTTAGTAAAATAATACTTGTTTTGGTCTTGGTAATCGGGGAAGCGAAGGTGGGAGGTATGAGTTATGAGTAGAAAGTGCTAAATTTATTATTTATATCAAATTAATTACTGCTCTCACTCTCCTTTTCATAATTTGCGACCATCCGGCAGATCCTCTCTACGTTCGGACGCCAGCCGGAAGGTCATTTTACTTTTCACGTCTTACGGTTTACGGTTTATTTCTCCAGTTTATCAAAATACTTCATTAATTTCAGCTGAAATTCATTTCCTACATAGGTTTGCATTCTTTCAAATGCATGCATTTTTGCATTGTCGGTATTCGTTGAACCTTCTCTGCCCTCTTCCATCATTGAAAGACCGGTTACATTTTGCAGGTTGGTCATCAATAGCTGAAGTTCCCAAGAGACAAATGCCAACGGCTTCTGATCAATATCAATATCTTTTATCAATACTTTTGCCTGAATACTTAATAAAGCATTTTTCTCAACCGTGTTAAATCCCACTTCATTAATTGCGGTCCCCAAAGCATGTTTAATACGCTCGTTGTTATCTCCTTCAACAGAGATAACAAAACGAATATCTCCGGCCGCCTTATCTTTTAATTCACCCAGTTCGGCAAAACTATAAATAGGTTTAACGGCAATGCCGGGTACAAGAAGATCAAGTTGTTCCCGCATCATCTTATTCTGACCTGCCGTTAACCATGCCAGCGTATAATAATGATATTTTTCAACAGCATCATTCGTGCTAAATGCCATGCGAACATAGTAATCAATATTTTCCAGTTCACGATCTATCCGGTCCATTAATATGCGCGCGGTTTCGGATCGTTGAATATATCCCAAAGTATAAAAAGACTTATTTCTACGATCCCATGCGGGTTCTACAAAAAAAATGTTCACAAGATGTTGGTTCGAGATCAAACGAGCTGTCTCTTCAGAGAACTCATAGAAGTTTTCTGATGTATTCTTCATATCCGAGATACTTTCATAGCGTTCTAAGATATTCTTCTCAACGGAAATATGTGTGCTGAAAATTTGTGCCATATTGATCGTTGCTTGTTCAATTGCTTTTTCCGGTGTTGTGCCCCAGCCTTTTGATACTATATAATCTTTTTCAGGAAAGTAATCCTCCCGGTTATTATACCAGTCCGGCAAGGATCCGGAACAACTCCAGATCAAGATCAGGGTTAACAAAAGAATAAGAGTTCGTTTCATGGCAAATCCTTAATATTCATTCAGATTTAGAAAATTAACAAAATATAATAAATAATTTGCGCTTTTTATTCAGCATACGCAACCACTAATTCTTTCAAATTTTCACCCTTTTATTTTTTAATTGTCTGATGTAAATTCATTATCATGACAATAAACAGGAAAGCAAATGAAAACAAACATCACTTACCCCGAAGCAAAAGCACTTTTTGACAAGCACTTAAAAACCGATTATCTGCGCTTTCATTCAAGAGAGACCGAAGTTATTATGTGCTCTTTGGCTAAACATCTTGGTGAAGATGAGGAATTTTGGGGGATCACAGGCCTTTTGCATGATCTGGATCTTGATGAGATCGGTGAAAACATACTGCGACATGGTGAGCACACGGTTGAGCTTTTGAAAAATACAGGCTATGATATTCCTAAACTCTTTAATGCTATCCTTTCTCATGTGGAAGGTATTGAAGGAGTATCCCATAAACGCCTGACAGACTTTCAATATATTCTTGCCGGCGCCGAAAATATTACCGGACTGATCACAGCTTATGTCATTTTGCGACCGGAAAAAAAGATAGATGGAGTTAAGGTTAAATCCATCATGAAGAAATTCAAATCACCTGCCTTTGCAGCCAAGGTCAGTCGGGGTTTTATTCGTGATGCCGCGGAACACGCCGGTATGGAATTAAATGAATTTATTGGATTGGCAATTGAAGCAATGTCAAAGATTTCTGATGAAACGGGAATGTAAACCGGATAAAATTATTTTTTTAATTGATCTTCGATAATATCCATCATACTTTTAATATTGATGGGTTTAGATATATGCTCATCCAGAGCACTTTCAATTTCCTTGTTTCTTAGAAAATCAAACGCCTTATCTGTGATTCCAATAATTGGGGTTTTGGCAGATAATTTTCTTATCTCCTCTATGGAATCTTCGGTAAATCCAGGCATATCCATATCTACCAGTAATATCTTTGGATTATACTGTTTAATATGAGATAAAATATCATCTTCCTTTAGTACCCGAATGACCTGATATTTTCCGGTAAGAACGACATTTAACAGGACAAAACTGCTCTCGTCGTCCTCTGCCACCAATATCCTTGCCTTCTCTTTGTTCTCATTTACTATTTCTTTGTCTGTATCAATTGGCTCTATTTCACTGATCTTGATCTTTGCTTTATTGTATTTTAAAGTAAAATAAACATCTGTTCCTTTTCCGAGTTCTGATTCCAGCCAGATATTGCCACCCATTTTTTCAATAATAGCTTTAGAGATAGATAACCCTAATCCTGTTCCGGAAGAGAAAGGGTCTACCTGAACAAAACGTTCGAATACGCGTTCAAGCATATTTTGGGGAATTCCGATACCTGTGTCATGCACATAAAATTCAAGTATGTCACGTTTTACATTAAACCCTAACTCAATATCACCCTTAGGAGTAAATTTCTTGGCGTTTGAAATTAAGTTTCGAATAACCTGAGTTAGATTGATCTTATCTGCCTGAACATTAATATTTTGGACATCTGCTAAAGAAAGGTTAACAGTGGGAGCTAATGTTATCCCCTCTTGCGCCAAAATATTATCACATAATGTCATTAGATTGCAGGATACCATCTTAATATTCAAAGAATCCGCTTCAATCTTGGAAATTTCTAATATATCATTGATCAATTTTAACAGAAGATCATTATTCTCATTGATAAAAGATAAATATTTTCGTTTGTCTTCAATATTCAGATTTTCTCTTCCCAATAAATTAGAAAAACCTACAATACCGTTTAGGGGAGTTCGGATCTCATGACTTATATTTGAAATAAAAGCAGATTTTAAACGGTCTGATTCCTCTGAACGTTCTTTGGCTTTAATGAGTTCTTTTTCCTGTTTTTTACGCTCATCAATATTCATCATAAAGCCATTGATCATTAAACCTTTCCCATTTTCGTCACGCGAAACAATCACTCCGCGGATTTCTACCCAAATATCATTACCGAAAAATGACATCCTCATTTCATGCAATATAGTATCTTGTTCATCCAGTATGGCTTTATTAACAGCGTCAATAAATCCATCATGATCATCCGGATGAACGGAATTTAAGTAATAGTTGGATTCGATTGGGTCGTTTTTTAGTTTTTTGGGATCAATATCAAGTGCGAGCCAAAAGTTGTCGTCTTTAAATAATATATTATTTACAAGATCCCATTCCCAATATGAATTCTTACTGTTCAGTAAGGTTTCATTCAATCTGGCTTTGCTTACCCTAAGCTCCAATTCCTGTTCTTTCTTTACGGAAATATCTGTAACAATTGCATATATGTAATCAATCCCGTCTTCTTTTAGTTGATTCAGGATTACTTGAGAATGAAATTTGCTTCTATCCCACTTGAACATTTCCATTTCAAAGGGAGCCTTTAATAAATTTTTAATATCCCTTTTCAATTCATCGTAATTTTGGAAATATCGTTTTAGTGAATAATGCTCAAAATGTTCTTTGGGCGTATTAAAGGTTTTAAAAGCTTTTTCATTAAAACTGGCAATAATACCCGTTTCCAGTTCGAAAATAACAATAGCATTATTTGCCTGTTCAAAAAGAATCTTATATCTGTCTGCCAAACGTTTGGTTTTAAGTGTCATCTCTGTTCGTTGGACTTCATAATTACGATATTTAAAATGATAGAGTAAAAGCAACCAAAACAAAATAAATAAAAGAATGATCAATGCCAGGGTTAGAAGGAAATATGTTCGATATTGACTGTAAACTGTCTCCGGTTTATTGACAATAACGGCATCTGAGGGGATATCACTTAGACTAATATTCCATTTTTTCAATTGTTGCCAATTAAAGTAATAGATATTTTCATCATTTATGCAAGTAACATCATCGACTAATTCACCAAATAATATTTGTACCCCCAGCTCTGCAGCCAATTTTCCCTGTATGGTTGAAGAAGAAACCAAGCCCCCAAGAAAAGCATTTTCTACGCCAATATCTGTCATGGCAAAAACGGGAGCATTTGAATTCTCTGCCAGAACCGGGTAATATTCTATCGGATCCCAAAAACGTCCATCACCATCAATTTGCCAAATTGAGAACATGACTATGGTATTCTCCGGTAAATTAGCTAAACGATAACTCAACTCTGCCGTATTTAAATTATTGTAACCATTCAACCAAATAATATCCATTTTTCCCAAATCCATATTTTTCAGGGCCTGTTTTGCAGAATAATAATGAGATATCCCGGTTTTTGAATGATCTGTTACAAAGGCAATATGCTCGGTATTGGGAAAAAGTTTAAGTCCTAATTCAATATTCTCTTTAAAAGGCAAGTACTCCTCTACACCTACAAACATGGAACAGATATCGGAATACCAGGCCGGATTATATGATATTCCGCAATAGACGATGGGCATCGTGTGATATTTATGTCCTATCTTTATTAATGCATTTAAAGCATTATCGTCCGAAACAATGATCAGATCAAGGTATCCATCCGGATATGCTTCCAATTTTTGTTTTAGCACATCATTCCAGGACGATTTGTTAACGATCCTCTTAGTATCCAAATTTTCTATATGGATCTCAACATTGACATCATGCTCCGCAAATGTTTTCAAAATACTTTTAGTAATGCCATCAGTCCAGGGATGACCCTGATGATATGAATTGAGAACCAGAACTTTTTTACGATAATTATTATCAAATTCTTTAGTATTGATCTTTAAATTGCCATCAGCAGCAAAGGAAAGCGCGGGAAGAACCAATAATAAAAGCATAAAAATGCCATAAATAAACGACATCCTGATACTTAAATGATCAACTGTGTTAAAAACATTTTGATTTTTTGGCTTTTCCATGATTTAGAACATTCTCTCTCTCGACTGATCATATTATTAATAATGTTTATTATAAGCAGATTTCTTGATAAAAAACAGAAATATATTTCGCTACTATCTGTTGAAGTAATAGCTATTTTTGTGCGGCCAAGCGATTTTCAAGTTGAGCTTTATAAGTTGAGAGATCTATCTTTTTCCGAGCCACACCCGTTCGAATAGCTGCCTCGGCAACAGCATAGGATTCCCAAACAAGAACACGCGGATCAAACGGTTTGGGGATCACATAATCCTTTCCAAAAGAAAAATGTTCACCATTATATGCTTTCTCAACTGCTTCAATACAGGGCTCTTTTGCCAGATCAGCCAATGCTCTTGTGGCAGCAATTTTCATTTCCTCGTTTATCGTAGATGCTTGAACATCCAAAGCGCCTCTGAATATAAAGGGAAACCCTAAAACATTATTTACCTGATTTGGATAATCTGAACGTCCGGTTCCCGCTAAAGCATCGGGTCGTGCTGCTATGATCTCCTCATAGTGTATTTCCGGTGTGGGATTGGCCATGGGAAATAATATTGGTTTATTAGCCATTTTTATGATCATGTCAGTTGTCACAAGTCCTCCCGCCGACAGACCGACAAAAATATCGGCACCATTAAGTGCATCAGCAAGTGTTGTTTTATCGGTATCGGAAACGAATTGTCGTTTTATTTCATCAAGTTCTTTGAAACGAGTTTTTGTCAGGATCCCTTTTCTGTCGCACATGAGAATATTCTCATGTCTGGCACCAAGCTTCTCATAATGTTTTGCGCATGAAATTGCTGCAGCTCCGGCTCCGGAAATCACGATCTTGCATTTGGATAAGGTTTTACCCTGTACTTCACAGGCATTAAGAACTGCAGCTCCGGAAATAATGGCCGTCCCGTGTTGATCATCATGAAAGACGGGGATATTCATTTCTTTAATTAGGGTTTCTTCAATATAGAAACATTCCGGGGCTTTTATGTCTTCAAGATTTATACCCCCAAAAGTAGGTTCCATTGCTTTAACGATTCTAATGATCTCATCCGGATCTTTCGTATCTAATTCAATATCGTAGACATCGACATCGGCAAAACGTTTAAAAAGGACCCCTTTCCCTTCCATCACGGGTTTCCCTGCAGCTGCTCCGATATCACCTAATCCAAGAACGGCTGTACCATTAGAGATAACAGCAACCAAATTGCCTTTGTTGGTATACTTATAAACATCTTCAGGGTGTTTTTCGATCTCAAGACAAGGATCTGCGACACCGGGTGTATAGGCCAAGCTAAGGTCTTCCTGGGTTTCGCATTTTTTACTCGCCTTTACCGTTAATTTCCCCGGTACAGGTTTAGCATGATATTCCAAAGCCTGTTCTTTTGTGATCATGATGTCTCCGAATTGATAGTATTATTACCATTCTTATTCCCAGCGCAAAACTAACAAAATTCATGATATTTAACAAGGGCTTATAAACCAGAGAAAATAAAAACATTGAAATAATTATAGAGACGTTGAATTGTTGAAGTGTTGAAAACACTTATTGGTGGGAACAATCGAATCATGAATATTCAAAATTAATATTGAATTTCAATTGTGCAATTGTTCGATTGTTCGGTGTTCTAATGTTCGATATTCAGGGAGCTTACCATCGGTAAGCGATGCCCAGTGATCCGCCAAGACGGTTTAAATTATATTCATCTTTTGTCCAGGAAAGGACAGCGGAAAGTAAAATATTATCATTTAGGGCAAGTGATCCGCTTAGAGCAAATGCAACACTTTGCATCCATTCATTATTAAACACATTAAAATCCGTTCCGATAACATTCATAAACTGTATGTAATTATCAACATTTTCGAAAAAATATCGGAGAGTCAATTGATTTTGCCAATTAAGGCCATCATTGAAGATCAAACTGACCTTGTCTCGCACATACCAGTGTCCGGGATACACAGCCCATGCCACTGAAGGAATATGAGCGGCTGTAGAATCATAGTACATCATCCTGTATCCAAATGCAGGTTCATGGCGAGTTCCTACGGCCTGAAAGACTTCTGTCGTTACATCGACGACCGGTAAAAAATTCCCGCTCAAACCCGCTTGAAGTCGAGTATTCATGTAAGCTTTTTTCCAAAGCTTATAATAAGTATCTAATACGATAGAATGATCAAAGGTGTCGTTTCTTTGATAGCGATTGAATTCTGCCGTAATCAGGATCTTGTCAAAATCGTGTGTAATATATGTCTGCAATTGCTGCCAGTCCGGTCGATCCTGATCCACAAACATATATTCATATCTAAGACCCGCTACCCACTTTGTATTGATTCTGGGTGTATTGATCAAATGTAATAGCTTTTCAACCACTTCCGGATCGGCATTAAAACCTCCAGCCAATTCGAGGAACGTTCTTGCTGCGGCATATTTTCTTCCTGCGATCGCAACACGAGCCGACAAAATATAGGCATCCGAATTTTCAAAATCCATTCCTATCCATAGAGTGAGTATTCTTGCTGCCTCATCTAATCTGCCGGACCAATAATAGACCGATGCTAAAGCGTAATATGCATCCGTATAATCGGGTGCCAATTCCAGCGTGTGAATCAATTCAGCCTCTGCCAGATCGTAGAGTTCCAATCTTGCAAATAATCGTCCGCGAAACAACAGGGCATCAACATCATCGGGATAATTATTTAGAATTTCTTGATAAACCTCTAACGCTTCCTGCGCTGAGCCCGTTTGATATAGTATTCTCCCCTTTTCGTGTAGGGCTTCATAATCCAAAGTAGCTGCACTCAGGATAGTGATTATCATCATCATCATGATCATAATTTTTTTCATATCAATACCAACTTTGATTTTTTCTCATATAGGACCAAGTTCCTTTTATACGCCACCAGCTATTCATCTGCCGGTAACCCAGATTTTCCACTAAAGCGACAAATATCAAATTCAGCATATGCTTGAATTTCGGATAACGATGGAAACTGATCTCTTCCAGTACAAGAGTAAAAACGGACAAACACATGCCCATCACAATAGACACAAGAAGAAAGACAACAATGAACGCTGTGCTGGCATTACCCGTTAACAGTAAAAGCAAAAATGCAACATATCCGATTACCTCAATAAAGGGACCGATCATTTCGTATATAAAATAAAAAGGCATTGCCAACATACCAACCTTTTTATATTTCGGTCTTAACAACATACCAATATGGCGCAAAACAGAATCAAGCAAACCTCTCTGCCAGCGATCCCGTTGTTTTCCCAAGGTTTTTAAGGTAGTGGGACCTTCTGTCCAGGCAATGGGGTCAGGAAGATATCGGATCTTATAGGGAATATGGTTATCTCCGCAATATCTATGCAATCGCACGATCAGCTCCATGTCCTCACCAATCGTTTCATGCAAGTATCCACCCGCTGCCACAACAATAGAATGACGGAAAACGCCAAACGCGCCCGAAACGATCAATGATGCATCCAATCTATCCCAGGCCAGGCGCCCGCCATAGAAGGCTCTAAGATATTCCATAACCTGAAAACGCGCCCATATGTTTCGGGGAAGATCAACTTTTTGGATGTGACCATTCTCGAATTTACATCCGTTTGCAATTCGAATAATCCCCCCACTCACAATGGTTCTGACATCTTCAATGAATGGAATGACAACACGTGCTATAGAGTCTTCTTCCAACATAGAATCATTATCAATAGCGCAGAACAAGGGTGTTTGGCAATAGTTGATCCCGACATTTAGAGCATCCGCTTTTTTACCGTTCTCCTTATCGATCAAC
The DNA here is from genome assembly GCA_964395205.1 of uncultured bacterium. Classification (GTDB taxonomy): domain Bacteria; phylum Fidelibacterota; class Fidelibacteria; order Fidelibacterales; family Fidelibacteraceae; genus M50B103. The sequence continues at coordinate 8,887 of CAYNBL010000027.1, forward strand.
CAAAGCTTCGGATATATCTGACTTTGATATATCTGTTTTACATCTTTCGTTTCCAATTGAGATACTTTGGGTAGGAATGCCGGTTCCATTTTAAAGGTCGTTAACATTTTTTCTAATGTATCATCCGTACTTCCATCATTAATGAAAAGTATTTTCATATCGGGATATTTTATTTTCAACTGACTTTTGACTGATTTAATACAGTTTTGCGATTCATTAAAGGCCGGAGTTAAAAGAGTTACCGGTGGTGCACTTTTCATCAGAATCTTATCATTTGGACTGACGACCTTTAACCTGACCAGATAGCTCTTTAAGCCACGATAAGCGATTATATTTAAGACAAAATACCAAATATTCATGGTGATAAAATATATCAGAACAACATAGTTGAAAACAGTGATCGTCGAGAAAAGAATATCTTTGATCAAATGAGAACTTCCTTATAAATGTCTTTCCATTTTAAATTTTCTATTGAGCCGGTTGAAAGATAGGGAAAGGTTCTAGATCGTGCAATTATTTCAACAGCATTGATTGGTACAATGATGTCACTATCATTAAATATCCTTAATATATCCTCTGCAGACAATGTGTCTGACAAGCCCAAATATACTCTTATGGCCGCAGTTCGAACATGTGGATTGGGATGTTCGATAAAAGGACGGATCAGCTCAAGTTGGTTCATATCTTTTTGATCTTCGAGATATCTTAACCAACTCGACAACACCCCGGGATCCTGCGCCTGAGTTAACACTTTTTCACTTAGATCGAGACATTCCATATTATGCAAGCGACGAACCGTCTCGATCGCTATCATTTGTTCATTGGGAGCTGTAAATCTATTCTTAATGACTTGTCTTAAAAAAGGCACAATGTCATTTCCCATCTCCACAAGTAAGTTGCTGATATAGATATAGCTGATATTCGGTAATTTAAATAATATCTTGACCAATTGTTCTTTAATACTAATATCATCGACCGCATGCATTTCCCTGATGGCTGTCAATGTCGTATTTATATCATTGGTATTGAGCATTAAGAATTTATATTGTTCTTCAGGATGAAATATTCCGATAAGATGGATACCGTATATTATTTTTCCATGATCCCTGCTGCACAAATACCGATATACTTTTTTTAGTGATAGCCTTCCCAGGGTCAGCAATCTCTCTTTCTCTTTCCCTTTGAGAAGATCAACATATTCTTCAAGGTAGAACAAGTAACGGATCGAATGTTTCTTTTTCAATTTTTTGTACCCGTCAAAGGGATGTATACGATCATGCATCACCTCTAGGAACACACTATCCCAATTCTTTTGAAAATGTATATCCTGTTGGGTGATTAACTTGTTCTTGATACGTAAGAAAACGGCGAAAAAAAACAGTACTAGTGTTATTAAAAAAAAGAATAAAATACATAATACGAGGATTGAAAGTAATCCATGTCCATTATTGAAGGAAAAGAATTGAGACAATTTATCAAGGGTAATATCAACTGACATTATTGCTCGGTTAAACGTTTGACCCTTGCCGTTAGTTCGATCATTGAAAGAGGTTTCATTAAATAGTCTTCGGCGCCTGCACTGAACGCTTCAGCGATTTCTTCTTCATGACCGTAACGACTTAGGATCATGATCGGAACACTGGCAAAGGATGATGCCTCATGGATCTTTTTTACCATCTCAATCCCGCCCTCGGGAATCATCGTGTCAATAATAACAGCAGCAAGGTCATTGATATCGGTATAGGTCAACATATCGTGTAATTTCGATAAGAGGAATGGGATATACCCTTCTTTTCTGAGATTGTAGGCAATGATCTTACAGGAGACGGGATCGGGATCAAAGATCAGGATATGTCTTTTGGACGACACAGTATCACCCAAAAATTGAACCGGGGCCAACTCAGGATGCTTATCCATACTCATCAGTTGTCCAGCAAGCCTTCTCATTTGCATATCCAGAGATAATTTAGGATTGATCTTCGACATCACACTTCGAAAGCCCGGAAGTTTTTGTTCACCAATAGCATCTTCCATCTTCAACATATATCGCTGGCGTAATGCTTCCATGCTCTCAATTGGTGATGAGTCATTATCGGTGGAATAAAATACGATCAGCTTATGGGTCCAAGCTGTTGCACTCATTTTATTACTGAACATCTCGCGCATAAGATTAGCCAGGGCCGTCATCAGGTGATCACCCTGATCCATCCCAATATCTCTCATGATCGCATCAATGCCTACCGGTGCGATCAGTCCAAGAAAACCCTGAGATTTTTGAGATGCTATATTGTTGGATTCTGCATCAAAATGAACTTCGAACTCATCACGAGGGTGAAAACCCGTAATAATATTTCCGCTACAGTCTTCAATCTTTTTTAGCTCAATTTGACTGTGAAGCTTTCGTTGAATTTTGCTGATAAGTTCTTTTTTATCGTAAGGATATTGGATATATCCGTCGGCACCATACGCATAAAAATCAACTTTTACTTTATCTTCAGGAAGTCGACTCATAATAAGGATCGGTGTGGTATGCAGATGGGTATTCTTCCTCAATATCTCAATAAATTGGCGACCGCTTCCATCTGTAAAGAATGGGTTGATCAAAATCATATCAATATCATATTCTCTTACAAAGGCTTCGGTCTCTTTTGCGGAAGTTGCGATAAAATAATAATCAAATAATTCAATTACGTCATTGGCGATTTCTTCAGCTCGCCCTTTATGTTGCTCGATAACCAACAAGTTCTTAAATTGACTCATGGTATTCCCTTTTTCTCTCATTAATAATCTCTCTAAACGAAATATATGTAATTTAAGAGTACTACAACTAACAAATTTAATTTCTTAAGCTTTAATTTACTCATTCTAAAGACTAATTAAGCTTTATTTAACTAAATTCACATTAATTCGAAAATAATTCGTCTGGAATATAAGTGATTGATGTGAGAATCTTGCAAAATAAATGTGATGCATATCTATACTGATGGGAATCTTTACCCATCGCAAAAATAATTATATATCAATACCAATTTTGTTTTTTCCTCATAAAGGACCAGGTCCCTTTGATCCTCCACCAGCTATTCAATTGACGATAGCCCAGATTTTCAATAATTGCTATAGCGATCAGTTTTAAAAGATGGGAGAATTTCGGATAACGATGAAAACTTAATTCTTCAAGAACCAGTGAAAATATTGATAAAGTCATGCCAAGAATAATCGCCACCAATAAAAACGCGATCACATATGTCAAAGATGCATACCCGATAATGATCAGGAAAAAGAAGATCAAATATCCTAACATTTCTATCAGGGGACCCAACATCTCGTAGATAAAATAAAATGGCATGGCAAGCATTCCTACGCGCTTATATCTTGGGCGGAACAACATGGTAATATTTGACAGGATTGAATCCAATAATCCCCGTTGCCAACGATCTCGCTGTTTTCCCAAAGTACGCAAAGTAATGGGGCCCTCAGTCCAGGCGACCGGATCCGGGATATACCTTATCTTGTAAGGAATTTTATTATCCCCGCAATACTTATGTAGTCTAACGATCAGCTCCATATCTTCACCGATGGTGTTATGACGATATCCCCCGGCAGCCACAACAATTGAATGCCTAAACACACCAAAAGCACCCGAAACGATAAGGGACGCATCCAAAACATCCCAGGCAAGCCGACCCCCATAAAAAGCTCTTAGGTACTCCATAACTTGGAAACGGGCTAAGATATTTTTTGGGAGACCTACTTCTGTAATATGCCCGTCTTCAAATGTACATCCGTTTGCCATTCTTATGATCCCACCCGAAACAATTGTGCGTGTATCTTCAATAAAAGGCACGACTACACGCGAGATAGAATCTTGTTCCAGCATTGAATCATTATCAACAGCACAAAATAGCGGCGTTTGACAATAGTTGATACCCACATTTAAAGCATCTGCTTTTTTCCCGTTTTCTTTATTGATCAACCATAGATTGGGATGAAGTTTGCTTTGATATATCTCTATGATTTTTTCAGTTTTTAGGAACGATATTTGAGGTAAATATTCCGGTTCCATTTTAAAAACTTCGATCATTTTTTGCAAAGTATCATCAGTACTACCGTCATTTATAAATAGCACTCTCATATCAGGATATTGGATCTTTAATTGACTTCTCACAGATGATATGCAATTTTCAGATTCATTGTAAGCAGGGGTTAATAAAGTAACAGGGGGTGCGCTGACCAATAATAATTTATCATTTGGTTGAGTGACCTGCAATCTCAACATATATTTTTTTAAGCCAAAATAAGCAATAATATTTAATGTAAAATACCACAAGTTCAATGTGATAAAATAGATAAATATTACATAATTAAAAATCTTGATCGCGTTTAAGATACCATTAAGCATTAATACACCATCCGTTTATATATGTCAGCCCATTTGAATTCATCTATCTCATTAATATCTAAGTAAGGTATAGAATCCATTAATTCCAGTTTTTTTGCGGCATTCACAGCTACTTTTACGGAGCTATCATTAAAAATTTGCTTGATTTCATCAACGGATATATATTTGGATAATGTAATATATGCCTCAATAGCCGCCATCCTTACCTGCATGTGAGGGTGAATTAAGAAGGGCTTAATCACCGATGTAAGATTTTCATCTCCCATTTCTTCCAAATATCTCAGACAGGATGTCAATACAAGCGGATTATCATTGCTTTGCAATACCTCGTTTGAAAGATCAAGACAACCGGAGTAATGCATCCTACGAATCGTTTCGATTGCAATTGTTTGCTCATAAGGATGATCTGTTCTTTCCAAAATCATCATTTTTAATATTGGAATTATATCCTCACCCATATCGACTAAAATATTGCTGATATAGACCGGGCTAATATGTTTAAAAAGGAACAGCATCCCGATCAATTTATTTTTAACCTTAAAATTATCAATAGTTCTCATTTCTCTGATCATGGTCAGGGTATATTCCAAATCTTTAGGATTAAATTTTAGATACTTATACTGATCTTCGGGGTGAAACAGTCCTAAAAGATGAACCCCGTAAATTTGTTTCTTTCTGCTCTTGCTTTTCAAAAGTTTGTGTAATTTATTTAGTGATAACTTCCCAAGAGCCAGTAGGCGTTCTTTTTCTCTCCCTTTGAGCATATCAATATATAACTCAAGGTGCAATAAATAAGCTATACTGTTCGGCCGTTTTAGCTTACGATAACCCTCAGTGGCACTGATTGAAGAATCCATGACATCAAGAATGATCGGATCCCATTTTTCACAACGACGATGGGTTAAGATTTCTTTAGAGCTATTTCTAATACGCAAATATACCGTGACTAAAAACAATAGTATCGAGATAAGAAAAAACACCCCAATCAAAATACTCAAGACAACCAAAACTAGCTGGTCTCGACCGCCATGTAAAAAGTCCGCGATAAATTTTGAGAGTGTTTCTAACACGAATTTATCCCGTTAGTCTTTTCATTCTCGCCGATAATTCAACCATGGAGAGAGGTTTCAACATATAGTCCTGTGCACCCGCCTGAAATGCATTAGCAATTTCATTTTCATAGCCAAAGCGACTTAAAAGTATAATCGGTTTATCAGAAAGAACAGATTCTTCGTGTATTTGCCTGACCATATCAACCCCACCCCCTTTAACCATCGAGTCTATAAGAATAGCTGCAATATCATTTTTAGAAGAATAAGATAATATTTCCGATGTTTTTTGAAAAAGGAATGATTCAAATCCGTCCTTTTTAAGACGATGCTGAATAATATTTACGGCAACGGGATCAGGGTCAGCCAGCAAAATATGTCTTTTCAGAGTTACATTATCACCATAGAATTGAATAGGATCGGCATCGGGATTCTTGGAAATTTGAACTAACTGATTACTTAACTCCAGCACAGTCTCATGTAAATTATTTTTAATACTAATAGGTGTAATGACAGCTCTTAATCCCGGAGTATCCTGTAGTTTTTTTATTTCACTAAAATCCTTCAAGAATTCTTCTCTGAGAACATTTAAAGATTCTTTAACTTCTTTTTCGGATATGTTTATCATAGCAAATACAAGGGATTTTTGTGTCCAGAATGTTGCCTGGAGTTTATGTGAACACATTTTTCGCATCAGCATGGATAAAGAAACCATAAGTTTGTTTCCGGTTTCCAAACCGAAATCACGGATCACAAAATCAATACCGGCCGGAGCAATTAATCCAATGATACCTTTATCGTCATTATCACGTACTTTGATCTGATCATTCATATAATCTTGTTCAAATTCGGAACGAGTGTAAAATTTGACTTTTTTCTCATTTCCGCTATTTGAAAGACACTGAAAATGTTTTAACAATTCTTCACGTATCGTATTTTGGAACCACTTTTTATCATACGGCATTTCAATATAAGCATCGGCACCATAAGAATAAAAATCGAGTTTCACATGACTTGCAGGAAGATCACTTACTACAATGATCAACGCATTGCTTAATTTTTCATTTTTTTTAAGGTCACTGATAAAACTTCGGCCATTACCATCAACAAAAAATGGATTTACGATAACCATATCAAAGAGATGTTCTCTAATTAAAATATCCGCTTCGCTAACGGTAGTTGCAATATGATAATGTTCAAAAAGTCCATGGATATTCTGGTATATCTCTTCCGCATGATGGCGATGTTGCTCGACGATCAGTAGTTTTGCTTGCATGGCTTCTCAGATTAATAGTAAGTGTTTTTAGCTTTACAATAATGTTTAACATAATATACAAAAGCTATATTTGAAAATAATACTTAATTTTTAATTTATACAAACAATAATCCAATAGATAAATTCTTTATTTCATCTATGTTTTTAAATGATTTTTACGTTTTTTTTCACTACATTTTTTATGTTTTTAAGGAGATATTCAGTGAGGGAATTAAAGCAGCATCCGATTCTATCTGTAAAAGAAAAAAAACATGTAAATTTTACTTATAATGGACAAGATTATTTTGGTGTGAAAGGTGAACCTGTTTCGTCTGCACTTATCGCAAACGGCATACAGATCTTTTCCTTACATCATAAAAATGATGCCGCTCAGGGCATTTTTTGTGCCAATGGGCAATGTTCACATTGTACGGTTTTGATCAATGGTTTTCCCATGAAATCATGCGTGACTCCCCTTGAAAAAAATATGGATGTTCGCACGCTTGAAGGTCTTCCCGAACTTCCCCAGGCTAACGATGCTCTGGGAGAAAGCCGGGATATTCAGCATCAATGTGACGTTTTAGTTATTGGCGGTGGGCCATCGGGACTAACTGCAGCACTTGAATTGGCCAATACGGGTTTTAAGGTGATCATTGTGGATGATAAAGCGCATCTTGGCGGCAAACTTCTGTTACAAACTCATAAATTCTTTGGCTCAAAAGCAGATTGTTATGCCGGAACCCGCGGACATGAGATCGCAATTATACTGGAAAAACAAGTTAGAGCTCATGAAAATATCACCGTGAAAACCGATACTATGGTAGCCGGCATTTATAAGGACAGCAAAGCCGGATTATTCATCAATAACAAGAACTACGAGATCGTTTCTTTTAAGGGGCTTATTATATCGGCCGGTGCGCGGGAACGCTCACTGGTTTTTCCCGGCAACCATTTACCGGGTGTCTACGGGGCAGGAGCTTTTCAAACTTTAGTTAACCGGGATATGATCCGTTCTTCCGATGAAATATTTATTGTGGGAAGCGGCAATGTCGGTTTGATCGCCGCCTATCACGCTTTACAAGCAGGGATCGCAGTTAAAGGGATCTGTGATATCTTACCCGAACCCGGTGGTTATAAAGTCCATGCCGATAAAATAAAACGCATGGGCGTTCCGCTTTTTATGAATCATACTATCTTGCATGCCGAGGGTATAGATAAGATCAATAAGGTCACTATTGCTGAAGTTGATGATCAATGGCGACCCATTCTATCCACAGCTAAAACATTTGAGGTAGATACGCTACTTGTTGCCGTCGGACTGGCATCCATTGATGCTTTTTATGATATGGCGAATGCTTTTGGTTTCCCTGTTGTAAAAGCCGGGGATGCAGATGAAATAGCGGAAGCCTCGTCAGCAATGTTTGGCGGTCGTATTGCCGGACTGACCCTTGCAAAAAAATTGGGGAAAGACATTGAGATCGATGAGAGTTATTATAAAAAAGCCGATATATTAAAAAGTCATCCGGGTGAAATTTATCCCAAAAAGACGATCACGTTAACTGAACATTTTCAGCCGGTCATTCATTGTTTGCAAGAGATCCCCTGCAATCCCTGCGAGACCATTTGTCCCGTCCATGCTATTTCTTTGCATCCTCGTAAAGGTAATATCATGGATATCCCGGAATATACCGGCGGTTGTACGGGCTGCATGAAATGTGTGACTATTTGCCCCGGACTGGCAATCTCACTGGCACGAAAAATTAATGAAAAACATGCCGAAATCGTTCTTCCCTATGAATTTATTGTTGATTTTGAGATCGGTGATACCTTGCCTCTGATAGATATTGATGGGAAGTATTTGGAAAACGGAGAAGTGAAAAAGATCCGTTTTGATAAAAAAACACTGACGACCCTTCTTACCTTGCAAGTCAGTCTCAAATATGCTCAGGATATCGCAGGTATTCGCGTCCAAAATGAAACTGTTGTTTCTTCACTTCCCGAAGCATCGTATTCCTATTTGCCGGATGAGGCTATTGTTTGTAGCTGTGAAATGGTGAATATCAAAGATGTTAAAGACTATATTATTGAACATGATGTCCGGGATGTCAATCAACTGAAAAATATCCGGGTCGGTATGGGCTCCTGCGGCGGTAAAAATTGCTCTTTGCTTCTGCCCAAGATCTTTAAAGAATTGAACATTCCTTTCGAGGAAGTGACTCCTTCCACTTCAAGACCCCTGTCGGTTGAAATACCATTGCACAGTCTGATCAATGAAAGCAAGGGAGATAAGAAATGAGAACCTATGATATTTTGATCATCGGTGCCGGCTCGGTCGGACTCCCCACCGCTTATTATTTTGCAAGCAAAGGTGTTTCCGTTGCTGTACTTGAAAAAGAAGCTTCCGTTGGTCGCGGACAGAACAAAGCCGCTATCGGGGGCATTCGTGCAACGCATTCAGATCCCGCCAAAATAGCAATATGCAAAGAAAGTATTCAACAAGTCTCAAACATGGAAAAAGACCATGGCTATGATGTAAATTGGAAACAAGGTGGCTATCTCTATCCTGTTTACATAGAAAAAGATGAAGAAATTCTGAAGTCACTTTTAGAAGTCCAAAAACGATTTAAGTTAAATATTGATTGGTTAAGCCCACAGGATATTTCAGCTTTAGTATCAAGTATAAACATGCATGATCTACGTGGTGGAACCTTTTCACCTGAGGATGGATCTGCCTCTCCCATGATGCTAGCGGACGCTTACTATCAATTGGCAAAAAAAGCTGGAGCTGATTTCTTTTTTAATGAAAAGGTCACATCAATAAAAACTAAAACCGGACGAATTACGGAAGTCCACACTTCCAGCGAAAGTTATTCTGCCGGGCTAATCATTAATTGCGCAGGCGCCTATGGTAGAGATATCGGTTTATTGACAGGCCAGGATTTTCCAGTCTATCCCGATTCTCACGAAGCGGGGATCACTCAACCGGTGAAACATCTTTTCGATCCCATGATCGTGGACATTCGCCCGGCTGATACATCAAAGAATTATTACTTTTACCAAAACAGTGAAGGGCAGGTTGTCTTCTGTATTACGCCCCTGCCTGTTAGAACAGGTTTGGATTGCGATAATACATCTGAATTCCTACCGCAGATTGTTAAACGCATGATCGATATTTATCCGCGCCTGCGGAATCTCCGTGTCCGGCGCACCTGGCGCGGACTCTACCCTATGACGCCCGATGGTTTCCCACTTATTGGACTTAATCAAGAAATTGAAAACAACCTTCTTGCCATTGGCATGTGCGGACAAGGTTTTATGCTAGGACCGGGTTTGGGCAAGATCCTTGCTGAAACTTTTGTGGATGGAAACAAAGAACATGATTTTATCTTTGAGCTGTTGAGTCCGTATCGGAGTTTTGATGAGGAAGAGGCATTGAAATAATTAGAAATTTACAATCAATAATAAGCCCCGGGTTTAAACCCGGGGCTACTGATTTAAATCTTTATTCAATAGCCTTGGGTTTAAACCCAAGGCTATTTGTATGATCGTAAAGGAAATTTTAATATTTCCTTACATCTTACGACTTACGCCTTACGCCTTACGCCTTACGTCTCACGTTTTACATCTTACGCATTCACCACATATTTCATCACGGCCCACCAGTGCACGGCGGATCCTGCCATAACCATCAGATGCCAGATCAAGTGACTTTGTTTGATATTCTTCGCCTTAAAGAATATGATCCCGATGGTATAAAAGGCACCACCCAAAAAGATCAGATTAACGCCGACCGGATCTATATTCCTGTACAATGGAACCAGAAAAAATATCATCAGCCAACCCATGATGATGTAAGATGAAATGATAAGGATATTTACTCCTCTTTCGAAAACACCCGGCATCAGCAATTTCATCACAATACCGCCAATGGCAAGTGCCCATTCGATCCCTAACATTAACATACCCCAATCATCTTTGATCATGAGAGCAAAGGGTGTATAGGTTCCCGCGATCAAAAAGTAGATCGCGATCTGATCAATGTTATGAAAGACGTTCTTGGCTCTACCGGTCGGAAGAGCATGTGTTAAAGTAGAGGATGTATAGAGAGCTACCAATGATACTCCGAAAATTGAAGCACCAATAATGGACAAGGCATCTCCCTGCCGGATGGAATAGAACAACAACAAAACTAGCGCATAGATCGACAAGAGACTCCCGATCATATGAGAAAGGGCATTGGCTATTTCCTCTTTTGGTGTAAATCGCGATGTGCGTTCAATGGTGAATGAGGGTGCCGGTGAATTGATCGCCGGATTTGCATTTTTCATGGTTTTTCCTTTCAGTTTCAGTTAGGGTAATTGTAACCGATACTGAGTCCCGTTATGTGACATAAAAAATGCGTAATTAAAAATTATCTCCCCAAGGCAAAGCCATGAGACAGAAAATATGGTTTGAGCATAATCTTTGATAGATATTATAAGAAATGATTATATGTCATCTCGACTAAGATTCCAATCCGACAAGTCGGTTTGGAACGCATGGAGAGATCTCAAATTACTCATAATATTTCCTGAGTTTGAGATTTCTCCCAACCTACACTAAAGTTTCGGCTGGCAGGCGCATAAAATAAAAAAGGCCTGACGGACGCAGCTCAACGAGCGAAGTCTGTTCGAAATGACAGAAAAATATAAATGAACAAAAAATCAATTTCAAATAGTACCAAGGACAATGCTACGTTGCATACGTATTCATATGTCACATGTACGGGGATCTGAGCTAATTATTTAGCTAAAAATTGGTTGACGTTCGATCACATGGTCACGGTCTGGTCCCGTTGACACTATTCCGATAGGTACGCCCAAGAAGTCTTCTACGAACTCAATATACTTCCGGCAATTTTCCGGGAGTTTGTCGTATTCGGTATAGCCAAGGACATCTTCTTCCCAACCGGGGAGTTCCTTGTACACCGGGCTTCCATCAGAATTGTAATCGATCGCAACTTGCAGGGTTTCGAAGCCGGATAAACAGCTTATCTTCGAAAAAACAATGTAGTTGAATCCGTTGATCATGCATGATTCTTTTAGTAGGGCAAGATCAAGCCAGCCGCAACGTCTCGGACGTCCGGTCGTAGCTCCGTATTCATTTCCGTGATCTCTCAGGGCTTTGCCTGTTTCATCAAATAATTCGGTCGGAAATGGACCTTCACCCACGCGGGTCGTATACGATTTTACTATCGCGATCCGCTTGTCAAAATCGAGGAATATACCGCTTCCGGTATAAGCACCTCCAATGCTGGTGTTGGAAGAAGTGACAAATGGATAAGTCCCATGATCGATGTCTAAAAACGTCCCTTGTGCTCCCTCGTATAAAATTTTGCTGCCATTTTTTGCAGCTTCTGCGAGGAGTGGGCGTGCATCCCGGACGTAGGGTCTCAAGCGTTCCACTGCTTTAACCAGTTCGGGTATGCCATCTCTCAGGGCTTGGATTTCTTCTTTCTCAACAATTGCATAGAGCTTCTCAACGAAGCTAAGGTGCTCACGGTAGGCTTCCTCAAAGCTACCGTCGCATGCACTTTCCCAACGGATACCGGTCCTTCGAACCTTGTCTGTATATGCCGGTCCTATACCCCGGTTAGTGGTCCCTATTTTTTCATTAAGGGCTCTATCCAGGTATTCATGGATGGGTAATACCATATGAGCAGACGGTGACACGATGAACTTATCGGGAGAAATACGTATGCCCTGATTTCGCAGGGTTTCCATCTCTTCGTGCAATGTCGTAGGATTTACGACACAGCCGTTTCCAATAATATTGATCGAGTTACCTGAAATAACACCAGAAGGGATGAGATGGGTCACGTACTTGGTATCCCCGTGGATCACGGTATGACCCGCGTTCGCTCCACCTTGGAACCGTACAACAAAATCCATCTTTTCGGCAAGAACATCTACGATCTTCCCTTTTCCTTCATCGCCCCACTGGGCGCCCATTACGATATACGCCGGCATTGATCAGTATCCTCCAGTTACAATTTCACTGCGGAATTTACATAAATGTTTTTTGCTTTGAAAGTAATATTGCGGTGAAATACATGACATCGACAGGACCGTGAAATGTCGCCATTATTATTCCTGAGATGTAGGGGCGACTCTGGAGTCGCCCGATAACAAATAGGGAGGCTCAAGAGCCTCCCATACATCAAAATAATATTGATGATAAATTATGAGTGATGAGTGCCCAAGAACGATGAACGATGGATGCCTGCCCTCCGAAGTCTTGACGTAGGAGGGGATGATGGATGATGAATGATGCCTGCTATTCGACCTGTCCATCGTAGCAATGGCGAAGATGGAAGCTTTGGTGAAAGAGTGACATCCCGTCCGTCGTCCCGACAGACATCGCACCTCCATAACTGTGACTTCTATCACACCCGGAAGATTCACATTGTGATAATCTTTTATTTCCTCTATCATGATAATAATGGAGGAGGCCGATCACTCAATACAGACAAAAATACCGTGTTGAATCATTTCGTTTATCCAATCGGGATTATGGCGGTAACGGATTTTATTATGTAACGATTAACACGCAAAATGGTGTGCATTATTTTGGGGAGATTAATAATTATGAAATGATATTGGCACCAACTGGATCGATCGCACAAAATATATGGTATAAAATTGCCCAACAATTTCCCTTTGTTGAATTGGATGCGATAATAATTATGCCGAATCATATCCATGGTATCCTTCATATTGACCATGATATCCACAAAACAGGAGACGCGATAAATCGCGTCTCTATATCTACGTCCAATAAATGTGCAAATCCCAATGTGGGCGGTGTTACGGGATGTAACAATCCAATGTTATACGATAATCTTTCGCGTGTGATCCGATGGTATAAAGGACGTGTAAAATATGAAACGACAAAACGGAAATTACCTTTCAATTGGCACTCCCGCTTCCATGATCGAATCCTCCGCATTGAAACCAACGAACTAAACATAAAACGAAATTACATTCATAATAATCCCAAAAATTGGAAATACGATATGTAAAGACGCGATTTATCGCGTCTCAAAGGGAATGCATTTCATCTCAGTATAATCTTTCGTTATTGTAATTTCCTTCTTCTCACCGAAAATTCGAGGCTATGCAGGACAGGCATCACGTCACTTTCTCTTTTCTTTCTAGAATAATCAATGCAAATAAGAAAAGGGCTGGATATATCCAGCCCCTACATCTATCATTTCACCGTTCACGAAATAACGTCTCACGACGTCTCACGTCTTACGGTTCAGGTTTTACGAGTTATTCTTTAACAACCCAAACTTTAACTTCGGCTTTGATACCGGCACCGACTTTAACGGCTACATCAAAAACACCAAGTTCTTTGATCGGTTCGTCAAGCATAATATTGTGCTTGTCAAGTTCGATACCTTTTTCGGCAACCAGTTCAGCAATAATTTGAGCTGTTACGGCACCAAAAAGTTTATCGTCTTCACCAACTTTAACTGTAGCTGTAACAGAAATATCCTGCAATTTTTTTGCAATGTTCTGTGCCGTTGTTTCAGCTTTATTGGCTTTTCTTGCTACATTGGCTTGCAATTCGTCAACAATTTTCATGTTTGAGCGGGTTGCTTTGATAGCAAGAGATTTCGGGATCAGGTAATTACGCGCATAGCCGTCTTTCACGGATACAACATCACCGGTTTTACCGAGATTTTCAACGTCTTTTTTCATTATGATCTTCATGTTGTATCTCCTCTTAGCTATTCTTTACATCGTATGAGTAAGGCAGTAAAGCAACGTTACGTGCGCGCTTGATCGCTTGGACCAATTCACGCTGATGTTTTGCACAAGTTCCGGTAACACGACGAGGGATGATTTTACCTTGTTCACTGATCGCTCTTTTAAGATTTTTATAATCTTTATAATCTATCGTGTTCTTTTTGTTTTCACAGTATTTGCAGATCTTTTTTCTGGATGTAAAAGCCATGGTTATTCTCCTTTTTCTTCTGTTGTTTCTTCAACAGCAACGTCTTCTTCA
>CAYNBL010000028.1:0-22505 GCA_964395205.1 uncultured bacterium
GTATGTGGAAGAAAAGGTAATACCGGTACTCGCTAATAAAAAATAATCTTCTTTTCTATTATCCTTGAAATTTTCCTTCTTCCAAATCGTGAGGGGATTTTTCATTTAGAGAAAATCGCTCATTGACATGATTTAAAGTTAGAAAGAATATCTTTAGACGGGATAACCCTCCTACGCTCTACGAGCTACAGAGGAGCAGGCAGGATGAACATGATTGTTTATTGACAGGATTACGGGATGGACATGATGATGGATGTTGCTTCTTTATGCACACCCATAATTGAGATACAATAAAATAGACACGAAGCATCGCGTCCCTACTCCTCACTCCCTACTCCCTACTCCCTACTCTAATACTCCGAACCCCGAACTCTATTATGCTTTGAATTAAAACATTTGAAATTAATTGGACTTTAAAACAGTAATTCATAAATTTGTGTTTGCTGTTAACAAGGAGTAAAATGAAATTTAAACCGCAGACATATCGTATACCAGATGAAGCAATGAAGCCATTTATCGACCCTGATGAAATCCAAGAATTTCTTGATCGTCCCAAACCGACTCCTGAACATGTACGCCAAATTATCGCCAAATCTTTGAGCAAGGAAAGACTGTCACTTCAAGAAACTGCAGATCTTATAAATGCAGATGATCCGGAATTGATCGATGAGATCAAAGCCGGTGCCCGCACACTGAAAGAACGAATTTATGGAAACCGAATTGTACTTTTTGCTCCTTTATATGTTGGCAACAAATGTATTAACAATTGTAAATACTGTGGATTCCGCGTTTCAAATACAGATCAGGTTCGTACAACATTATCCGATGAACAGATGGTCCAGGAAGTGGAAGCCCTCGAAGAGAGCGGTCATAAACGACTGATCCTTGTTTACGGTGAGCATCCGGATTATGATGCTGAATTTATTGCTAATTCGGTTAGAACGGTTTATTGTGTCCAAAAAGGCAATGGCGAAATTCGCCGTGTCAATATCAATGCCGCTCCGCTTGATGTCGAAGGGTTTAAAATAGTTAAAGAATCCGGGATCGGTACATATCAGGTTTTTCAGGAAACTTACCACCCCGAAACATATAAAAACTATCATCCTTCCGGTCCAAAAAGTGATTTTGTTTGGCGTTTAACTTCATTAGACCGGGCGATGGAAGGCGGTATTGATGATCTTGGTATCGGTGCACTTTTCGGCCTTTACGATTGGAAATATGAAGTACTTGCGCTTCTCCGTCACACCAACCATTTTGAAGCTGTTTATAATATCGGACCTCATACCATTTCTTTCCCCCGTATCAAAGCCGCAGCCGGAACGGATGTTGATCCTAAATATCTTGTTAGCGATAAAGATTTTGTCCGCCTTGTTGCGATCTTGCGTTTGGCCGTCCCCTACACCGGCCTGATCCTAACAGCACGTGAACCAATATCTATTCGCCAGGAAGCTATCTCATATGGCGTTTCCCAGATCGATGGAGGCACAAAACTTGAAATAGGATCCTATGCTGAAAAAGAGCAGGATTCACAGAACCTAAATCGTGAACAATTCGAGATCAATGATTCACGTTCGTTGAATGAGATCATTGATGAACTTCTGGACCAAGGCTACCTTCCTTCATTTTGCACGGGCTGTTATCGAGTAGGCCGAACCGGCGAACATTTTATGGAATTTTCAGTTCCGGGCTTTATTAAACGCTATTGTACACCCAATGCGATATTGACCTTGTCGGAATATCTAATAGATTACGCTCCCGATGCCACCGCAGAAAAGGGTTGGAAAGTTATTGAAGAAAACTTGCAGAAAATGACGGATCCCGCTACGCAGAAAGAAACCAGAATTCGCCTTGACCGCATTAAAAACGGTGAACGCGATTTATTCTTTTAAAGTTAAAAACATATGATATGTACGGAACGGTTTAAAACCGTTCCGTATTTTTTTTTATTAGCTTTTTTAAATTATTATGGTATACTTTTTGCCTTTTTTTTAAATGATAAATATTATATATTCCACGGAAAATAATATCTTGAGGAGATAAAAATGAAACGTACTCTTTTCTTAGCACCGATCCTTATTTTGATTGTAGCTTTAACATTTTTGGGTTGTCAATCACAAGAATTGACTTCTGCAAAAGTTTATCTTCAGCAAAAGGATTATGCAAAAGCCGAATATAATTTTCTAACAGCATTGGATGTTGAACCGGAAAACCCGGAAGCTCCCTACCTATTGGCTGTTGAGATCTATGCAAATAAGAACAGCGGTCTTACCGACTTTGTCAAAGCAAAAAAATATTATGATGAAACGCTCAAACGCGATAAATCATACTTACCGGATAACATGAAACAATTGCGCGAACAGCTATATGGCGCTTGTTTCAACTCTGCTGTAAGCACATATAATGGAGTAATACGTAATGAATCTACAAACCGTGATGCGGATCTTGCGGAAACATTAAAGTACTTTGCTCTTGCTGCAGAATTAAAAAAATCAGATCCTAAAGCACCCATTCAAATCGCCCGTATTCACAGCGAACTCATGAATGATAATGTGACAGCTATTGCAAATCTTGATAAAGCTATCTCCAATGCACCTAATAATGCTGAGCTTAAAGCTGAAAAAGCACGTATCCTTGCAAAAGATGGTCGTAATGATGAAGCACTTCTCATATACGAAGAAGCTTTTATTGCAGCACCTAGGAACATGGCCATTGGCCTTCGTTATGCACAGTTCCTCTTTGAACAAAACAAATTCGAACAAAGTGCTGATGTTTATAATCGTCTAATCATTTTTGAACCCAGCAAAGAAGATCTTTACTTCAACCTTGGTTTGACCTATTTACGTCTTGATGATATTGAATCCGCAACAACGCAATTCGAAACAGTTGTTGCTCTTGATCCCGAAGATATACAAGCTCTTATTAAGGTTGGTCAGCTTTACTTTGATCGTAAAGATTATGTTACCGCAGAGGTTTACTTCCGTCAAGCATTGGATATCGAACCGGAAAATTCTGATGTTCTAAAGCGCCTTGGTGTTACCCTTACCCAACAAGGTCGTGTTGAAGAAGGTCTTGAACTCTACAATAGAGGCAAAGAATTAGAAGGCGGAAATTAATTTAGCTTTTTATATTAATAAAATATGCAAAACCCCTGAAATAATCGGGGGTTTTTTGTATTTTGTGCATTGTTTTTGAAACTATTTTATTTTAGATTCGTATGAATACCATTGATTAAAGAGGTGAAACATGAAAAAGATACTCCTGATACTGCTTGTAGCATTTACTCTAAGTAGTTGTTATACTACATTTTATCCACCGGAATATATGGATATGGGGAATGCGGAATCCGTTCCGGATTCAACACGGCAGGTCATCATTAATAATTATTATGAGACTACCGAATACTACCAGGTACCACATTATCGTCGTTACAGCTTACTCTGGGATGATTATTACTGGGATCCGTTCTATTATGATTACGGTTATTACAACTGGCGTCCATATTATTTTTATGGAAGCTACTATTATTATAACCCTCATAATAATTATTGGTATTATTATGATCGTCATGGTCGTCATGATCGCTATGATCGTTGGGATTCCGGAAATTGGAGTGGTGGCGGAAACAGCGGTGGCAATGCCGACAAAGAAAGGATCCATAAACCGGGTTACAACGTATTGATGAATTCTCCATCAGGCGTAGCTCCTTTTGTTTCTGTAGGATCTGATGATAATCATATTACCAAACCGGTTGGTAAGGTTGGTGTAAATGTCAATTCAGGTATTAGTAATAATAATTCTAGCCAGTCGAGAATTCAATCAGTTGGAAAGAAATCTTTAAATACTAATACTTCCTCTAAAACCAGCATTAAAAAGACGGGCTCTTCTTATAAACCTTCTTCGACAAGTAATGGCAATAAGAAATCTTCATCTTCAAGTTCTTATACTAAGCAGAAACAAAGCTCCAGTAGTAGCTCATCTTCTAGCAGTAAAGCCAAATCGTCCTCGACAAGCAACACTACAAGTAAAAGCTCAAGAAGCGAATCTAGCTCTTCTTCGAGTAAAAAAAGTAAATAACGGATATCAAAATGAAGAAAATATTATTATTACTCATGATCGGCATTCTTAGCTTTGCCTTTGCACAAGAACTGGTTGATGTGATCGCACCGCTACACTCTTATAATTTTATTGTAAACCCACAGGAAGGAGAAGTGGGAATACCTTATCCTTATAGGACTTCATCCTTAAGTTCTGAAAATCCACTTGGTTCTGCAATTGGGCATGCAACCGTTGCATCGGGACAGATGATACCGGAGCTAACCCTCAATCCCGCAAATCTAGGAATGATCAAATACAGCAGCATACAAGTCAATGGATTGTTCAATAATTACAATGGTGTAAATAGTAACAATCTTGGTGGTATAAACTACATTGCCTCAGTTCCTGTCTACAGTGGAAGCATGACATATGCTGCCGGAGTAAACCGGGAAAAAGATTATAATCTATATTATCAAAATGATGATATATTTCAACGCTCTACAGGTGGTTTGTACAATTGGCATTTTAACGGTGCCATGGAAATGCTTGAGGACATCTATTTGGGAGCCGAAGTCTCGATGTTAACAGGTAAAAGAAATAATGATTTTGATTTTAAAAATACACTCAGTTTAACTGATGGTTATAGGGAAGAATATTCATATTTTGGTGCTACAGCCAAAGTTGGGATCAATTACCATGCATTCTCTGTGCTGAACATTGGACTATCAATGGATCTTCCCTCCGTGATCGGATCAGAATATTCACTTATAGCTTACGGTTCTAGTTCTCCGCAATCCGTTGATTATTCTATCACCTCCCCGGCAGTCATGAGAGCCGGCCTTGCTCTAACACTGCGTATCATTGATTTTTATTACAGCTATGATTACACTAATTGGCAAGATATGAAATTCGCCAGTAATGATCTTACGGTAGCCCATGTTGATGAGATCAATCGTGAGATCATAAATAATTTTTCTATCGTAGGCTCACATCATATCGGCATGGCTGTTCACGTACCACTGATCCCATTACATTTATATATGGGTTATCAGTACCTTCCCGATGTCTATCAGGGCTTGAATTCATTCACACTTGCAAATATTGTGCCACGGGAACTCACTGATCGTTTTCGCTCTTCTTTCTCTTGGGGAGCAAGTTTCTTCCTTAAACAAGGTGTTAGTATAAGCGCAGCCTTTGAAACCTACCATGCTTTCTATAATGGTATGGAAGAAAAACCAAAATCAATGAATTTGTCTATGGCATATTTTTTCTAAAAACTATTTCTTGAAAGATGACAATTGGCCTGCACCGAAACTTCGGGGCGGGCCTTTGTCGCATTAAGGCGTGTGGCGTGTGGCGTGTGGCGTGTGGCGTGTGGCGTGTGGCGTGTGGCGTGTAAAGATTTTAAGATTCCATTGTTTATACAAGATTTTTTTGATTCAATACAAAAAAGGGACAGGCATGCCTGTCCCCTACATTATTGTAAATATTTACGCGGCACGCGTTATGCCTGTCTTATCAGGGAAATCTTATTGATAAAAATATTTTGTTAAAAGTATTCCTAATAGTGGGGTTTAACAAAGTAGGATAAGAGTCATTTTATATTTCTGTGTAATTTGAGATCTTTCGACTGCGTTCATCCGCCAACTGGCAGATGAACTTCGCTCAAGATGACAATTTTTGTTGTTTTTTACGTTTTACGTCTTCCTTATCCTTCTTCTTGAGCAGTAACTTGATATCTTTCAATTTGACATCCGATACAAAATTCAAAAGAATCACACCAATCAACGCCGGTATAAGAACATTAACGGAAAAGATAAACAATGCACCCCCCACTGCTGCCTCAACTGGAATACCAAAGGGCTGAAGAACATGCTGAGCAGCGTTTTCACGAAAGCCCATTCCGGCAAATGATAGCGGAATAGAGCCAATACCAAGAATAAAAAAACAAGCTTTAACTTGATCAAATAGTGATATCCCCCACTGACGCATGAGAGTCCAATATTGCATGATATATGATACCAAGGTGATTGATGTAAAAACAATATTCGCTATACCAAATTTGAAATAAGGGACATGCTCGGGAACATGCTGTTTAAAATTTGTTGTTTTGACCAATAAGCGATATATCAAAAAGAAAACAAAAAATATCAAACAGAAAACCAACATATACCACATTTTGGGATACAGTAAAAAGGTGCTTATGCCAAAAAAGAAAAACATCACACCTGTAGAGTAAAATGCATCTAAGAGAAATGTATATAAGCGTAATTTATTATCTCCGGGTAATAAAAATGTTTTACCGATCTCGCCAACAGAACCCGGTAATATTAAACGAAAAGCAAAACCCGAGAAATGGGCAACAAGTCCTTCTTTAAACGTAAATGGCGGCATAAGTAAATGCACAGAATATAAAAATCGTAGTGCCTGGCCGCCCACATTTAAAATACCAAGTGCAAAAACACCGAGCACTAAGGGTGTGGGAATAGACCTAAAATACGCCCACAACTCTTTAATGTTAACGGATCGGGATAACCACCAAAACAGAAAGACGGTGATCGCGATCTTTAAAAAACTTGATAAAAACTTCTTCATCTATCATTTGTCCTTTAATGTCTGTTTATAACTGGAACCTTTCCATGTAAAAGTTCCGAATGTTCCATAGAGCCCTATCCATACAATAAATGGGGCATGAATGAGTTCCATTAGAAATAGATTCCTAAATTTAAAGGGGATCTTGAATCTTTTCATGCTGAGACTCATATAGAAAAAATCACATAATGCTTTTATCAATATCAATCCGCCCCAATAAGGCAGAACTCCTAAATCCCAGATAGCCAGAATCGGAAGAAAAATTGCCGCAAGATAAAAGAAAAACACCGTTAAACCTAAAATAACTACCGGCAAGGTTGCTTTCATAGTATGCGATGCCCAGCGAATACGTTGATTGATCACATCTTTAATTTTATTTTCAGGAACAACCTTTACGACCGATTCGGGGTGAGCGTTAAAAAGTACTTTAAATTTCCTTCGTTGCGCCTCGTAAACGATATCCGAATCATCACCTGTTACAATATGATTTTTTAAGGCATTATCATCAATAAACAGGTCTTTTCTGAACATCATATTACCGCCATGAGCCGTAATGGCAAAACCATTGACCATAGCACCTGCGACCACCATGCTGTAAGAAAGATTTTCAATGGTCTGCATGGATTGCCAGATTTTTTCCCATTTTGATTTATAATCATTTTTAGTATATAAACATATACCGGTTGCTGCTCCTACTTTGTCTTCACATAGGGAACCATATGAACGCAGCCAGCCTTTTTTGTGCTGTACATCTGCATCAGTAGCAACAATATATTCTGTTGTGCAAATTTTAATTGCTTGAGATATGGCATTCTTCTTGGGTGATACACCTTGGGGACAACTGGATATGTGTAAAATTTGTAATTGTTTATTGTCGGCTGAAAGTCTATCAAGTATTTGTCCGGTTGTATCTTCCGAACGGTCATTAACAGCTATTATCTTGAATTTTTCTTTGGGATAATCTTGCTTAAGAATGGATTTGATACATGTTTCAATATTATCTTTTTCATCTTTAGCGCAGACGATCACCGTCAAGGAGGGAAGTTCCTTATCCTCTTTCAAGTTATGAGCTTTAAGCCTACGAAAACCCATATAAAAAAAGAAAATATACAAGACATAAC
The DNA here is from genome assembly GCA_964395205.1 of uncultured bacterium. Lineage (GTDB taxonomy): Bacteria > Fidelibacterota > Fidelibacteria > Fidelibacterales > Fidelibacteraceae > M50B103. The sequence continues at coordinate 7,749 of CAYNBL010000028.1, forward strand.
ATCCCGCAAAAGCATAAGCTATAGCCGTGATAATATAGACAATTAGGTGCATAGAGATTCCAGTAATTCATTTATAAAATCAAGTTGATTAATGGGAATATGTTCTTTTGCGATCCGACGATCGCTATTGAAATGAATATCTTTCAGATCGAGTTTATCCTGAGTACAATGGCTAAAAAGCCCTTCCTTTTCGTAATACTCTGCCAAGTATTCCTGCTCCGTTTGTCCGGGAGTCGGTACAAAAAGTGCTGATTTTTTCAATGCTAACAATTCCATAACGCTTGAATAACCCGAACGGCATATAATATGCTTAGCTCTCTGCATCATGATATTCATTGCTTTACGATTCAAGTGAGAATATATCGTTACATTATTAGTTTTTTTAACAATATTATTTCCAATCGCCGGGGTACCAAGAGTAATAACACACGTTCCTGATATACTATCTAATTGTCCTAATATCTTTTCTTCAAACTGTGTGCGCTGTGGTTCGGGACCTGAAATACTGATCAAGAGATCAATATCCTTTTCGGGAGAATTCTCATCCGGAACAATGCTGGATAAACAGCCAATATACCGGACTTTGGGATGCCGGGAAATGCGACTGTTATGAGAGAGGTTTCCTGAGAGGTTCGGTTCACCTTCAGCATCCGGGACAAAGATGTAATTAAAGTGTTTGAACACGATTCGATTAAACCACTCACCAAGTATTCCGGCCCATGCTAAGCCTTTGGGCAAATGAAACCGAAGCTGATGTGTTATAAGAACTGAGGGTGTATTTTTAGACCAGATACCAAGTCGCATCTCGCTCATGATCAGATCAGGTTCAAATTCTTTTTCAAGTACTTTGATCTGTTTACGTTCATGGCGCCAGCCCATTAACATCTTGGGAACCTGAGAGACCATCTTAAAAACGAACATCCAGCCGAATTTAGGATAAGCTATCTGTGTATCTTTTACATCACGAATAATGCAGTCAGGAAATTCTTCTTTCAACATAGAAAGGGCTTTCCCGTGGGAGACAAAGATCACTCGGTTTCCATCGTCGATCAATCTACGAATTATTGGAGTGGAACGGGTTACATGACCCAAACCCCAATCAATAATGGCATAAATAACGGTTTTATTTTTCATTCAAAAGATCTTTGCGCTTAAAGATCACGCAGGACAGTGGCGGGATACCTACTTGAATGGACTGTTTTCTACCATTCCATTCGATTTTTTCAGTCTTCTGCAATTGGGTTTTTATCACGCCGCTACCGTTAAATTCCTTATTATCTGAATTAAACACTTCATCATAACTTCCTGCTTCCGGTACACCTAGACGATAATCGAAATAAGTTTCCGGCGTAAAGTTACATACCACGATCAAATCTTCTTTCAGGTCATTTCCACGACGAAAAAAAGAAGCAATGGATTGTTCCATGTTCCCACCGTCGATCCATCCAAAACCGGCAGGTTCTTGATCACGTTCCCAGAGAGAAGGGGAAGAAGTATAAAATTTATTCAAGGCGGTCATATATTTTGCTGCGGTCCGATGCGGTTCAAATTGTTCCAATTCCCATTCGATCCCACGTTCTTCATTCCACTCGCTCCAAGGCGCTAATTCGGAACCCATAAAAAGAAGTTTTTTGCCCGGATGACAGAACATAAATGCAAGTAAGAGTTTATAATTTGCAAATTTTTGCCAGTCGTCACCCGGCATCTTGCTCAATAAAGATCCTTTGCCGTGAACAACCTCATCATGAGAGAGCGAAAGAATAAAATTTTCAGAATATTGATATAACATAGAAAAGGTCATATCACTGTGATGATACTTACGGTGAATGGGCTCTTTTTTCATATATCGAAGAAAATCATTCATCCAGCCCATATTCCATTTAAAATCAAATCCCAAACCACCCGTATGGACAGGATGACTCACGCCGCCCCATGCAGTCGATTCTTCTGCGATAAGCAATGCTTTAGGGAAATACTTACCCACGATAATCGATAGTTTTTTCATAAATTCGATGGCATCGAGATTTTCATTACCACCATATTGATTCGGGATCCACTCCCCTTCTTTGCGACTGTAATCCAAATAGAGCATGCTGGCCACCGCATCAATACGCAGGCCATCAATATGAAATTCTTTGATCCAGTATAGAGCATTTGAAACGAGAAAGTTTGAAACCTCGTTACGACCATAATTAAAGATCAGGGTCCCCCAGTCAGGGTGTTCCCCTTTACGTGGATCTGCATGCTCGTAAAGTGCCGTTCCGTCGAATTGTGCCAATGAGAAGGCATCTTTGGGGAAGTGCGCAGGAACCCAATCCAATAAAACGCCAATACCGCTTTTGTGACAATAATCTATGAAATATCTCAGATCATCGGGATCGCCAAAACGACTTGTTGGCGCATAATAACCGGTGACCTGATAGCCCCAGGAACCGTCAAAAGGATATTCCATGATCGGCATCAGTTCAATATGAGTAAATCCGTGTTTTTTAACGTAATCAACAAGAATGGGAGCAATTTCTTTGTAAGTATACCATTCCCAGTCTTCCTTGCGTTTCCAGGATGCAAGATGCACCTCATAGATGCTCATGGCTTTATTCAGCTCATGTTCCGGCAAGGCGGACATATATTTTTTATCTTTCCATTTGTAGTTCGATTCATAGATACGCGAAGCATTACCCGGTCTTAACTCACCCATATTGGCATAGGGATCTGCTTTTAACATCAACTGACCATCGCGTGTATAGATCTCAAATTTGTATTTCTGTCCGGCCTCTACGCCTGGAATAAAGATCTCCCAGATGCCTGATGAGCCAAGCACACGCATCATGTGTTTACGTCCATCCCAAAGATTGAAATCTCCAACAACGGATACACGGCGTGCAGCAGGTGCCCAGACAGCAAAGGCAACGCCTTTGATCCCATCCATTTCACAGACATGAGCACCCAATTTTTCATAAATAAAATGATGATCCCCTTTTCCAAAGAGATAGGCATCTTCTTCGTTGATATGCGGCATGAACTGGTAAGGATGAATATAATCGAATTTATTTCCATCGGCATACTCAACATGAATTTCATATTTCTCAAAAGCTTCTGAAGTAAATGTGACATCCCAAAACCCGTCTAGGTCAGCATGTTCAAGCTTTAATTTTTTCTTACTGGTAAGAAGTGTAATGGAGACAGCAGTCGCTTCCGGCTGGAATACCCGGACCACTTTTTCCAAATCTTTATTCTCATGCATACCCAGTATGGCATGAGGGTCGTGACAGTTTCCATCATAAATCTTTCGCATAATATTTTTGAGGCTCATGATCATCCTTTCTCATTTTTGCGCTCATCAGACCGACCATTGTTTTAACATCGGTAATTTCCCCGGTTTTGACCTTTTGGATCGCGTCATCAAGTGACAGGGTAAATGTTTCGGTAAATTCGTTATTGTCCGTTTGTTTATGTCCCTCGCTGAGGCCAAAAGCCTCATATATATGGATCACCTCATCACTGTAACCGATACAGGGATGAATGATTGTTAAAAACTTAAGTTCCGAAGCTTTGTATCCCGTTTCTTCTTCAAGTTCCCGTAATCCGGTTTGCTCGGGCGTTTCACCCGGATCGATTTTGCCGGCCGGCAATTCGATAAAAACCTTTTTCAATGGATAGCGGAACTGATTTAAGAGCAAAAGATCTCCATTCGGCAAATAAGCTACGAGTGCAACCGCACCCGGATGCTTGATATACTCGCGAACGGAGGACTTCCCGTTGGGCAATTTAACCTTATCTTTACGCACATGTAACAAGGCGCCGTCAAAGACGGCTTCACTCGAAAGCTGTGTTTCTTTTAAGGTGTCCATATTACGAATATACATGATATTCCGTTTATGGACAAATACTTCCTGACGGGATTTTTTAATAAAGACAGGATAACAGGATGGACAAGATGTGTTTTGACGGGATTACAGGATATGCTTGATGCATTCTGACAGGATAACAGGATCAACCGGATAAGGCCGGTGGACTTCAGCGAGAAGCAGTCAGCAAAAAAATACACGTGTCATCCTGATACGGCCCCGTCCCGAATCATCGGGATCGGGGGCGGGTTCAGGATCTCTTTGTTGTCATGAGAGGATGTTATTGTATGGAAAACATAAAATAATTATTTATGATAAATTTTAAGTACGGAACGGTTTTAAACCGTTCCGTACATTTTTTGGCATTATCAATTATTTATAATATCAATATTATCATGCACTTACAAAGTATTTTACTTCAATACAATTTTTTGCTTTTCTTTTAAATTTTGGCGTTGTATTATTCGCTTTAAGTTATGGTGAAACAAGAAATTATAAGGAATTTTAAATGATCCAAGTCCGCGAAGAATACTGCCCCCAGAACCATCCCTGTCCCGTCGCAAGCCGCTGTCCCGTCGGTGCTATTTCCCAAGAAGGCTACGGCGCTCCTACCATTAATTACGAAAAATGCACCGATTGCGGTATTTGTGTTAAAAGTTGCGGTGTTTTTACCCCTGTAGGATAGAGAGAACCTTCACAACGTGGAAATTTTTGCTATTTTGGAACGGTTTCAAACCGTTCCCTACATGCGGTAAAGTTTTTTACTTTTTGTATTAAAACAATATTATGTGCCCATCCTATTTCTGCAACTAATGGTTGCAGTTTTTTATTTCTATCATATTCAAGGTAAAAGGTTTTCATCACGTTTTTATTTATCTAAAACAAAGAATCACCTTCTGACGGACTTCTCTGAACCGGTGTTTGGTCTCCACATTGGAAAAAGATATTTCTTTCTTCAAATTGTCCATTGTCAATTCTCAATTCTCAATTATTTTCCCTCTTCTCAATGTCCCGAAAAAACATTGCCATTTAACTTATAGTTCTTTAATATTCATTAATATATGATAAATCCGCATTATTGAGGCAATGAAAAAATTGCAACTTAAAACAGTATATGGAAAACTATAGAATAATTTGTTAGCCAATAAAAAGGAGATATCATGTCACACAAATGTTTTATTTCATATCACAAAGCAGATCAATTGGCTGTTGATGATTTTTGTGAAAAATTTGAAGGCTCTTTTATACGTCGAGGCCAGGCAATGTCCGATGATGTAATTGATTCAGATAACACTGATTATGTTATGAAGCGAATTAGAGAACTATATCTACAAGATTCTACAGTCACTATAGTGCTTATTGGAAAATGTACTTGGGCAAGAAGATATGTGGACTGGGAGGTACAGTCGTCACTCAGGCAACCCTCTGATAGTCTTCCCAACGGAGTAGTGGCAATTCAACTTTGGGAGTCATATACAACATTGCCCGATCGAGTAAACCTTAATGTTGAGTCTGGGTATAGCAAATTCTATAAGTATCCATCCAGTTCCACGAGATTGTCAAACATAATTGAAGAAGCATTTAAAGCTAGATCCGAAAAATCAGATCTTATTGTAAATCCGCGTGACAGATTCAAAAATAATCGTACCTGTTAAGTTAGGAAAGCCTACAAATGAACCAAGAAGAATACATGAAAAACAGGGTTGATAATCAAATTGATTGGTATGATAAAAAAAGCTCTTTCAATCGGAAATGGTATAAAAGATTGCAGGTGATAGCTATACTTTCGGCTTCAACGATCCCTTTTTTATCCGGTTATTCTTCTGGCGAAGATGTAACAATCAGAGTTTGTATTGGAATTTTAGGTCTTTTTGTGGCAGCAATAACAGCAACGTTAAGTCTTTATAAATTCCAAGAACATTGGCTTGAGTATAGAACTACCTGTGAGTCATTGCGCCATGAGAAGTATCTATATCTTACTCAAACGATTCCATATCATACCGATAATGCATTCACAACATTTGTTCAGCGAATAGAATCATTAATTTCAAAAGAAAATACTGATTGGTTGCAGTACATGAAAAAGCCTGTGAAAAAGAAATAATGACTAATAAAAGCATCAATTTCTGAGTTATTAAATGAATGAAAACAAAATAAATTTCAATTGTTCAAAAGATAAATATGGAAGTAAACATGAAAATAATTAATAGAAAACAAATAGCCAGAATTATTATTCTTACAGCGTCAATCTTTATTTTAATGTTATCATGTGGAAGGAAATCAACAGTTGATAATGAAGTAAAACTTGCATACATACCATATTCGGCTGACTTACCTTTTTTTGTTGCTATGGATAATGCTATGTTTGAAAAAAAGGGGCTGAAAATTGAACCGATTAAGTGTAGTAGCTCCTCAGAAGCACTAGATTTAGTTTTAGCTGGGAAGGCAGATGGAGCGATGGGGAATAGTTTCTCTGTGTTATTTTCGATTCAAGCAAAAAATCCTGAAAAAATTCGCCTAATAAATGTATCTGCTGAAACAAAAGAAAATAATAGTTTCACTGGCTTTATCTTAGTTGCAAATGATTCAAAAATTAAAAGTGTAAATGAATTGATAGGTAAAACAGTTGGAACAGGCAAAGGTGCTTCTCAACTTTTATGGGCGAAACTTTTCTTTCAAAATCTTGGATGGGATCCTAAAAAGGATGTTAATATAGAACAGGAATCTCCAGAAAGTCTTTTAAATGCTTTAAATTCAGGACAATTTGATGCTATATTTGTTTATGAACCTTATGCTACAGTTGGTATAACTAAAGAAATCGCAAAACCATTGCTACCATTTTTTAGAGAAAGCATTATTAATCCATTCCCCGCGGGTGGTGCTACTCTGTCTACAGAGTTTATAAATAAAAATCCAACTGCAGCAAAATTGGTTATTGAGGCTTTAGATCAAGCGATTGAATTAATTAATTCAAATCCAAATTTGGCAAAAAAATCTCTAATTAACTTCACACCGTTAGACAAAGAGAAAGCTTTATATTCTCAAATCTATTTCTGGTGGGGAAGTAAGGAAATGAAAGTTGAACCTATTCAGAAATTAGCAGACATTATATTCGAAAATGGTTTGTTAAACAAAAAAATTGATACTAAAGAAATGATTAAATAATGAATAAGCATTTTATTGAAATAAAAAGTATCAATAAAAGTTTTCGATCTAATACTAATGAGGAAATCAAGGTTTTAGAAAATTTCTCTTTAAATCTAAGTAAAGGTGAAATCTTAAGCATTTACGGTCCTAACGGTTGCGGAAAAACAACTATATTAAGTATTATTGCACAACTATTGGAATATGATAGTGGAGATATCATGATCAATAGTAAAAAACCTAAAACCGGAGAAGTTGGTTACTTATTCCAAGATTATAGTTCTTCGTTATTCCCTTGGCTTAGTTGTGCAGAAAATATCTCATTTTCATTACGTCTTGATGGAACTTCATCAAAAAAACGTTTATCAAAAGCTCTTGCTTTAGTTAAAGACCTTGGTATAAATATTAATATCAATAAGTATCCATATGAACTGAGTGGAGGACAACAACAATTAATTGCATTGGCAAGAGCGTTGTGTAATTCACCTTCTGCCATAGTAATGGATGAACCCTTTAGTTCACTTGATGCAACAATGCGCGAAAAAATAAGAGCTGAAGTTATTAGTATAATTAATAACTTGGGCATAACTGCAGTAATTGTTTCACACAATCTTGAAGATTGTATTATTACTTCTGATCGAGTAGTTTTTTTAACAAATGTACCAGCTAATATTTTCAGGATTGAAAAAGTTCCAGAAGAAATAAAAAGAAATATGAATAAGATACATTCTGATTTATTTGCAGATGTTTTAAACCATTTTAACAATATTGCATCTGAGGCTCAATCAAAATGAAACAAGAGAATTATTTAATTCCAATTATATTCTTGTTATTATGGTCACTACTATCATATACAGGTATTATCAGTGAGTTTTTTATTGCAACTCCATCATCTACTATTGTTCGGCTTTATGAATTAGTAATTTCAGGAGATATACTTAAAGATATAGCATGGACTCTCTATAGAATATTTGCGAGTTTGTTTTTGGGGTCAGTTATTGGTTTATCATTAGGATTACTAATTGGTTTATCTCCTAAAATTTGGAATTATGCCCAAGGAACAGTTGATTTTTTTAGAAGTCTTCCGGCGTTTGCTTTATTTCCTTTTTTTATACTGATTTTTGGACCAGGTGATCCTGCCAAGATAGCAACTGCAACATGGTTTATTGCATTTATTATGCTGATATCGTCTGTTTATGCAATTCGTGAAGCAAATCAAACAAGGATTAATTCTGCAAGATCGTTAGGGGCTACGAAAATGCAGACATTTTTCTATGTTATCGTACCTGAAGGTTTACCTCAATTTTTTGTTGGTTTTAGAACATCATTAGCTTTTGCTCCCATAGTTATAATAGCTACTGAAATGTTTAGTGGAACTCAGTATGGTTTGGGTGATAGAATTTATGAAGCAAGACTATTATATCAAGTATCAGATATGTACGCTGCACTTTTAATATCAGGGATTATTGGTTTTTCAATGAATAAATTGTTTTTGATTTTGATGGAAAAGAATATTCATTGGTCAGGAAAATAATTGAGGAAAATATGGAAAACGTAAAAAGAATAAAAATTTTCGTTGGTGGAACAGGTAATTTTAAAGAAAAAAAGAAATATGTCGAAGAAATTATAACTGAATTTATAAAGGATTATGGTGAAGTTGAAGATCGGGTGTCTTTTGTAATAATTCCTCCTAATAGACCTGAGGATGAGCCACCTCCCGATAAGGAGCAAGAAAAGACAAATAATTATGCAAAATTGTGTGATATAATGTTTATGTTTTTTGAAGATGGTCTCGGAACAGTAACTGATGATATCGAAAAAAGAATTTATAAAACCGATGCTGGATTTAATATCTATAAAGAGGTTCTTGATCAATATGAAAGTTTAAAATCAAGAACTACTTGTACTGGTAGTGTTGAAGAGATATTAAATACACTTGTAAAGAATAATAAGGCAAGTATATATACATTCTTTAAAGAACCTGAAAACCAAAAAATAAAAGATATTAAACGAGCATTTATAAGTACTGGAAAAATTACAAATATGAATTATAATAATATTCCAAGTGATGTATTAAAAAATGCAATTTTTTCATATTTTAAAAACATCTATGATCAGGCCAAAAAACAAGCTAAGAGGGATTTAATTGAAGTAAAAAGAACAAGCCACCCAATAGTTTTTCCTAAAGATGGAAAAAGTCCTTATTCTGAAATGTCTGAAATTTTAGATAAAACTACTTATTTATTAAGCTTAAATTTTAAAAATGATTTACCGAAACCTAGAGAATTTGGCCCACGTAGCAAATTTTTAACGGAATTGGAAAAGAGAATGACGAATTACGCTACAAGATGTATTGGTTCACCTTTGCATTTTACAAGAATATCATCATTTACAAATATTAAGAAATTGCTAGAAGCATTGAATGAAGTAGAAAGAGTATTCAATACAGTATTAATAAATCTAATATATTATCCTTATCTTCATCTTCATCGATCTTCAAATGGTGAACAAATTTCTTCTACAGAGGAGACTGAAACGAAAGATGCATCAAAAAATCCTCTCTTGTTCTCAGATAATTATGAAGAACATGCTAGTTTGGTCTTATTTGGTAATGAGCAAGATAAATATGATTTTGGAATTTGGGGCCTATTTGGAGATAATGAAAATGATGGTAGAGATAGCTCAGCAATATTATATCCTGACCTTGATGAATTTGATCCGATATCTGAATATGGAACAAACCTGAAAAGTTATTTTGAAAAAATTGCACCACTTTGTATTAGTTTTCCTGATATAGTAATACCTAAAACAAAAAAAAGATTGGACCATTCTGAATTTAAAAAAGATTTTGAAGGATTTTACCCCTCAAATTTTAATGTTTTAATGAAGATGTTAGAAATAGATAACAACAATCATCAAAAAAAATCCAAAGATAAGTCGTTTAAAGAAGAATTGAATAAGGCGTTTGGAAAAGACTTGGATAAGTTGTGTAAAGTTTGTAAAAAAATAAAAAAAACAGGAATAATACCTGTAAGGCAAAAACTTAATCCGTTATTTGAAAGAATATGTACAGATATTAATAGAGAAACTTTAGATAATGTAAAATGTATTGATTGCAAAATTGAGGATGAATAAAATGTTTTTAGCAATACAACCAAAATCAAATTTTTCTTCATTAACTTTGTATAACAAAACCTGTCCATTGGGTTTATTAACTATTTTGAGTAGCAACTTGAATTTTAATCAAAGTAAAGTTTATAATGAAGATATTTCAGGTAATATTTTTCAAAATGGAAAAAAGCTAATACGAAATACTGGGACTATTTTTATTACTTGTAATGCTGGGAATATCAGCAGGTCTCTTGAGATAAGCCAATCTCTAAAGAATTTAGGGAAAGATGTTTATTTAGGTGGTCCTGAAGTATCAATGATTGGTCCCAGATTACTTTTTGATCATACATATATTGATGGCATCGTAATTGGGCCTGGAGAAGATCAAATTCAATATCTCATTAGTGAGAGTAAGATACATACTAATCCATTCATTTATACTCAAAAAAACAAATCAAGTATTAGCCCAATTGATTTTGTTCCACAATCTAATAAACTTAACTTTAAAAAAATAAAAATAAATTATGGTTTATTATACGATTTTGATAAATATGAAGGACTATCATATTTTTGGGGGAATGATTGCGCCCAAGCTCGTAACCGTTGTTTTTTCTGTGGAAGATTATCAATGGGAATAGGATTTCGTCCGAGTAAGAGGGTATGGGACGAATTACATTCAGTTTATGATAAGGGGATTAGATTTTTTTATAACACAACTGATGCAGTAAACACAAATATTAATGCATTCCATGAATTTTGTTTGTTAAAACCAAAAGAAATGAAGGATGATATTCACAGAGTATTTATTAATAGTAATAATATTAACTCAAAACTTATTGAATCATTAAAATTAATAAATGGTGTGGCGGTGATTGGTATAGAATCATTTGGTAATTTTCAAAATTCTGGTAAACAAAACACAACTCAATTAGATAATACAAGTGCAATTAGAACTTTTTATGATGAGAGAATTAGAATGGTTTTAAGTTTTGTTTTTGGTTTGCCGGAAGAAACTAAAGAATCAATTGAATATAATAAAATTAAAATTATTGAAATTGTAGAGCAATACGGTAATTTTATTGATTCCATTCATATATCTCCTTTATTAATTACATCTGGTTCTCCTGCTTTCAAGAAGTTGATGAGTATCCCCCAAATTCATAATAAATACAAAAAATTAAAAACACCCTTTGATACGATTAGTATGAGCAATGATTACTTCAATTATTTTTGCAAAGTAACACGTGAATATTGCATAAAACAAATATTTGAAATCTGCAAAAAAATAGAAATAATTGCACCCCATATTAATATTGGAGCGAAAGGTGTTCTTAATAGCGAAGAAAAAATTTATAAAAATAAAACTGAAAAAGATAAAAATAAAAATAAAAATTTAATTAAAACAGAAAGAATTAATCCAACAAAATTGGTTAATATTATAAATAACAATAACCTAACAAGAATTTCCACCTGACTGAAGGGCGGTTCAGTAAATTAATAAAAATCGGTGTATATTTAAAAGTTATTAGAAAATTTTGGTGAATAAATCTCATTATAGAGGCAATAATGAAACAAAAAAGCCCTAACAGACGCATTCAAACTGAATCACACATATCGATCAATTTGTTTATACATGGGCGTTAAATACAATCTTTTTATTAGGGGTATCTCATGAAACAGATTTTTAATCCTGCTAGTATTTCTAGAATCAAGAAAGAAAAATACCTGCTAGAATATTTTGAAAGTGATTTCAGAGATTTGATTATACGACCACTCTTTTTTGAAAGAGGTTTTCTCGACGGTCGGGAATTATGCGGTCATCTCGAAGAGGGTAAAGATGTACTTTTCGCTAAAGATGATAACTTAGGATTTAGATTATTTTATGCCGTTCAAACTAAAAAAGGCAATCTTAATATGGCTTCTAAGGCTTCTGCGAATGTAAACAACGCGATAGCACAACTCAGAACTGCATTAGAAACTAAAATTCCACTAATAATGTCGAAAAAGAACATATACCCAGATAAGGTAATATTATGTGCAAGCGGTAAAATAAATACCACTGCCCGAAAGCATATCGTTGATGAAATAAAAGATCCTAGAATTAGTTTCATGGATTGCGACGATCTCATTCCACTATTAGATGATGTAATGCCGGAATTATGGTTTGGTGTAGATTTAGAAAAATACCCATATTTAAGTGCCCTACATACATCACTCACTTCTACTGCTTCTGAGGCTACTTTTGGAATAAATGAAAGTAATGATCCTTTCTATTGCCCTGTTACAGCTGATAGTTATGTCAACATCAAGCTCAATCGATTGCGTATACGTGAAAGTAAAAAATCCGGAGAAAAGGATATTGAGCCAGATTTTGAGGAATTGACTGTAAAACAATTAATGAATACAGCACATCAGAAAATCCTTATTACAGGGGAAGCTGGTTCTGGTAAATCAACAACCATTAGAAGAATGATGTGTATAAGTGCTGAACGAGGAATGAAAAGCAGGGACGATATAATTATTCCTGTATTTCTAAGAGCAAAGGATTTGATAGAATTCTCCTCTAGTATTGAGGTATTGCTCGCCAATAAAACGACAACAATAACAAAAAACGATGTTATTGCCTTTAGTAAACCAGATTTGGACAAGGGGCTAGTTCACGTGTTTGTGGATGGTTTAGATGAAGTACCAAATCAAGATCAACGCAATAGCATCGTTTTTTTATTGAACTCATTTTATGCTAAATTCCCAAGATGCAAATTGTATTTATCGTCACGTAATTATAGTTGGTTGAATAAAATAACAAACATAAACCAATGGATTCGATACCGTATTAGTCCCATGGATTGGAAACAGGCTTCACAGATTGTGAAACGCCTTAAAAAGCATAAATCCCTGTCTGATGATCAGATCCAAGAGATATTACGAAGACTTCAAGAAGTTCATGGGTTACAATTGAATCCTCTGTTAATATCTGTATTCGTATCATCTGCTGATTATAGTCGCAAAGATATTCCAGCTAACATCACTGAAATTATGAAAAAGTACACTGAGATGATGCTAGGGAGGTGGGATACCTCAAAAGGTTTTGCTCAACAGCATGAGGCTCCATTAAAGGATTTCTTACTCTGTGCATTTGCTTATCAGCTACATTTAAATCGCAATACTAGTATAAGTATTAATAGATTTAAGCAGTACCTCATTGAGGAACTTGGGAAACGTGGAAAAAAGGCAGATATTGATACATTAATTGATGAATTAGTATATAGGTCAGGTCTATTTCGGGTGATTGGTGATGAGATAGAATTCGCTCATTTAATGCTACAAGAGTTTTTTGCTGGAAGGTTCTTAGATGATAATAATGTTATCGAATATATACTTGATGACTGGTGGCAAAGAGCTATTGTTTTTCACTTGGGGGATAACCCAAACAATTTTTCACTATTGAAAAAATTGACAGAATATTTATCACCCCTGTCTTCAGAAGATAGAAATAATGCTTTGTTGACTCTCGGCCTCTCTCTCCAAGCTAGTTACCTGGTTGAAGTTGATCACAAACTTGGAATTCATAGCACGCTTATACAATTGTTAGCACACGATACAACAACCCTATTTAGAGATATTGAAAAATCAAAGCAAAAACAATTAATACCATTTATATATTTTTACCTGTTATTCAGAGATTCCGTTTCATGTGATGTGCAAGTAATTGAAGAGCATAGAATCAAGTCTATCCTCGGAAAATCTATTGACATCGCAAATATAGATGCAGTGGAATTTTGGCAAATTGTTGGACTTCTTGAATGTGGTGCCTTTGACCAAGTATTATTGCGTTTGAAAACATATAAACCATCAGATAATCGTTTTTATTTCGGTATTTATCTTGGTGCATTTTTTTACGAGATAATCCGCACTTCGGACAAATCCGAACGGAGAAAACTACACAAAATATTGAACCATCTCAGTCCAAAAATTCATTCTTTAAGGATACAGTTGAGAGAGGAATGGAAATCTGAATTACTAGAACTAAGAAAGGGAAAAGTGATTTCAATCGAGGATACATCTCATACCATCAAATAATTGATGCATTTAATTAACCTATTAAAATTTATTCCCAAGTTTTTGCTGTAATTAAGCAAATGTAAATTTCTTTGCGAACCAATGAAAAAATTGCTTATCTGTCGCAATCAGATACTCATCAGATATTATTCATGCAATTTGAAGAAAATGCTGAATTACCTGAACACGCTCATAATGCCCAAATGGGAATAGTATTGGAAGGAAGATTAAGTTTGTAATTGCTGGTGAAAAACAATATTTTGCTAAAGAAAATTGGTATTATATCCCGGCAGGTGCTAAACACTCTGCAAAAATTTATGCCGGATATGCAGATATAACATTTTTTAATGAACCAAATCGCTATCCAATTAAATAGTAGTACATAATATGCAGTTAATTAGGTGTACAAAGAAACTCCAGAAAGAAATGGAGTTAAAAAAATCGGATTTATCGGTATCGGAACCGAAATTATCGTTTCTTGGACAATGGCACGCGAACCTCATTTATATTGACAGACGAAAATGCATTCTTCTCGTAAATGACAAAACATTGTTTAATTTTATAATCCCGGATGTATCACGAGCACAAATTCGGA
>CAYNBL010000029.1:0-21548 GCA_964395205.1 uncultured bacterium
TTGAGGCAGAATTTCAATTTATTAGTAAATCAAGCATTGAAAATGCTCCTGATGAAATAGATGAAGCATATTTTGGGTCATTACCCTTTTTAGAGTTTAAAAAAATTATTGTTGATCCAGAAACAGAGCAAATAAGAAGTTTGTTTTATGATAATGTTCGTGATGATTTAGGAGAAAAAAATCCAGTTAATGCTAGTATTGCCCAAACACTTGATAATAAATATTTTTCAATATTTTCCTTATTAAATAATGGGGTAACAATTATTGCAGAAGAAAATAAAGGTGGTGGTAACAATTTTATTTTAAGCAATTATCAGATAGTTAATGGATGTCAAACTTCAAACGTTCTTTATAATCATAAAGATATTGATGGTATTGAAAAACTAAGTGTACCAATAAAATTGATTATTACAAAAGATGAAGACATTAAAGATCAAGTAATTTTAGCAACAAATAATCAAACTATAATAAATGACGAACAAAAAATGGCATTAACTAGTTTTCAAAAAGAGTTAGAGAAGTTTTATGAAACGATGCCTGATGGACTTCATTATGAAAGAAGAGTAAATCAATATGCCACTACTTCAATTAAAAAGAAAAACATAATAAATGTAAGAGAACAAATTAAAACATTTGTGTCAATATTTATGGAAGAACCCTATTTGGTATCTGGATATTTTGGCAAGGTTTTTAGGACATATAAAGATAGAATTTTTCAGATCCGCCATAAATATGAACCATATTATTTTAGTGCGTTAATACAATATAAATTCAAGAAGTTGCTACAAAAAAAAGAAATAGACAGAAAATATAATAAAGCCAGATATCATATATTTTATTTGTTTAGGAAAATCTTTGAACCAGAAAAATTTACTAATGATATACTAACAAGAAAGAAAATAATTGAGTATTCCGAATCTTTAATAAAAAAATTAGATGAAGATAAATTTAAAGATAATTTAAGTAAAGTATTAGATTTGATTGATAAATCGGGTATAAATCTTGATGATCAAAAAGAAATGTACAAGAAATCAACAACAAATGCTTTAATTGCAAAATTTAAAGAAGAGTATCAATAATGTCACTATCAATTATTCAGAAAGAAAAAATCAAGAATCTTTTATCAAAAAAGATTGAGGCAAAATTAAATTCTTACGGAAGAGAAACGACTTCAATGCCATTCCTTGCACGTCTAATACAAGATAGTGAAAAAATTGCTGCTTATTCGTTTATACATTCTATGGCAACTACACTTGGAATGAGTATCTATGAAGATGTTTCTGTAATTATTGCTTCAGAAAACTCTGAGGAATGTTTTAGGAATTATGGTGTTGGTGGAGTTCTTTCAAAAGAACAAAAGTCAACAATTAATAATATTGTTGCCAAACTTAGAAATAGCGAACTTGAAGCAGATATAGAAAGTGAAAAACAAAAAATATTAGCAGCTTCATCAGAAAATGGAGAATTTCAAAAATCGGGAAATATTGCTGATTTTTACATGAAAAGGAATGGCAAAGAATACCTCTTTGAAATAAAAACTGTTAAACCCAATATTGATGTGTTTGAGAAAAGTAAAACAAAATTGCTAGAATGGGTTGCTAGAAGAAGGAAAGATGTGAATGTATACTTAGCTTTTCCATATAATCCCTATCACCCCAAACCATATCATAGATTTACGGAGGTGGGCATGATGGATGCACCGAATGATTTTTTGGTTGGAGATGAATATTGGGATTTCATAGGTGGTAAAAACACTTTTCCTGAATTGCTTGCAACATTTGATGAAGTTGGAAAAGAATTTAAAGAAAAATTAAATTTAAAATTTAAAGAAATCGCTAAAAATAAGATTGATTCATATTAATTAACAAAAGTTTATCACTTGTACATTATTATAAAAAAACTTCTTCGCATTTCAGCTTCTCGGCTTCTTCGATAATCCCTTGTATTTTCCTTTTTCACTCTTTACGGAGCTTCGAAGAGTAGAATGCTTTTTTATTTTACTTTCATGCTTGCCAACAATCTGTTGCAGATCGATAAAAGGGTGCTGTAAAGGTGTGGGTCGCTTAAGGCTATTGATGAATTGGCGCGAAAAATTTATCGGCAATGCTCATGGATTTAAAGAGCACATTGCCGGCAGTTGTTCGGAAATTTCGAACAACTGAATTTTTATTCAATTTCTGCTCATCAAATAAATTTGAAATATATTCACTGATGTTTTACGCACAAGCATTAAATATTCGAAAAATAAGTAAAATCTGTGAGCTATATCACAAATTAATAATGCACCATCCGGGAACATACTTAGTGCTTTGAAAATACCAAACATGTAATTATAATATGAATGATTAAGAGAACAAGGAACATGATAAAATTCAAATTTAACAAGCAGAAATCAATTGAAGCCGTTTTATATCTTATCTCAAAAAGCGGTAAAAATACTTATGATCTTTATAAAATTGTTAAAATGATCTTTGAGGCCGATAAGTATCATCTTAATAATTATATGAGACCTGTAACCGGCGATCATTTTGTTTCCATGGCCAAGGGGATCGTTCCAAGTAAAATCTATGATCTTTGCAAAAATGAAGATACCAAAGCTCCATTCTTTAAAAAAAGCCCACGTAAAATAATGGCTAACAGGATTGCAAATTGTGAACACCTCTCAGAGTCTGATATTGAAGCATTAGATATCGCATTTGGCAAATTTGATCCATTGACCTTTGGGCAAATATGCGAATTAAATCATGCAGAAAACCCCGCTTGGGGTAAAAACTACGTTGAAGGATCAAGCAATAAGATCCCGTTTGAGCAATTGATTGGAGATCCTGAAATCATTGAAGAACTTAAAGATATTTCATCTCACATTCTAATATAAGACTCCCATGAAAACTCCTGTGGTTGGTGATGTATACTTGTCTAATAATATCAAAGTAACTCCACCAAAGCCAAAGATATGTGTTTGTGTTCATCCTGCCGGGTTATGGTTTTTCTTGATCAATACTGAAAACAGAAAAATGTATGATTGTATCCCGATCTTAAAAGAGAACAATTCTTTTTTGAATTATGATGGTTTTATTTCGACAAATTCACCCTTTACATTGAACCAAAAAGAATTCGAAAAAGCTAAATTTCTTGGGAGAGTCAGTGAAACAGATATTGCAAATATTCTTAATAAAGTAAATAAATCAAAAATTTTATCATCCATTCGAAAGCGCGAAATTATTGATAGTATATCATTATGGAGAATAAGAAATACTTCTTCATAGTTTCTAAAACATCTGCGTGATTTGCGGAGGGCCTTCGAAGACTTGCCGTCTTTGGCAGTTGTCGCAAAATTTGCGACAACTGAAATATCCCGTAATTCTTCCTGTAGGATATTATTTATATGCTTGCCGATAGTCGGGGCTCAGGATGACAGATTATTTTTCCAGACCTTCAGCAAATATTGACCTCAAAAAGCTGATCGCTGATGGCCGAGCGCTGATAGCTTTACTGTGACATGAATAGATCTCTCCACTCCGGTCGAGATGACATTACTTCGCCCCGAAGGATCGGGGCTTCGAAGTGCAGGCTCTCCACTCCGGCCAAGATGACAAGCCTTGGTTATTTTTGTGCCCTTGTGGTACTTTGTGCCTCTCCGGCCTTCGCACAAGGCTATGGCGGACAGGTGTGTGAGGTTCTTCGAAAAGGTAAACTGTATGCACCTAAGCAGTAATCAGTAAGGCACTCAATATTCAGTCCGTAGCAATAAGCAAATATTGGTCTAAAAAACTGACGGCTGATAGCAGATCACTGATAGCTTTACTGTGACATGAATAGATCTCTCCGCTTCACTGCGTTTCGGTCGAGATGACATTATTATTTTTGTGGCTTTGGGTGCTTTGTGCCTCCGTGTGAGGCTCTTTCTTACAGCATATAATTCCTTGTATTTTGTCCCTCTTAGCTATATTTTACCACGCAATTGAATGAATGAAGTATTACGGAGAAAAAAGCACATGTACAAACCGGTTTCAAGCAAGGTGGATTTCGTTAAACTCGAGCATGAACAACTCAAGTTCTGGAAAGAAGATTCCATTTTTGATAAACGCCGCGAACTGAATGCGAACGGCCCTCGCTGGTCATTTTTAGACGGTCCCATTACGGCCAATAATCCCATGGGCGTGCATCATGCTTGGGGACGCACATTGAAAGATGTATTCAATCGCTATCACAGCATGCTGGGCGAAAAAATGCGCTACCAGAATGGTTTCGATTGCCAGGGTCTCTGGGTCGAGGTGGAAGTGGAAAAGGAACTCGGTTTCAAGTCCAAGACCGATATTGAGAAATTCGGCGTTGAAAAATTCGTACAAGCCTGCAAGGACCGTGTGGTCAAATTTTCCGAGATCCAGACCGAACAATCCAAGCGCCTCGGCTATTGGATGGACTGGGACAATTCCTACTACACCATGAGCGATGAAAACAATTATACTATCTGGCACTTCCTGAAGAAATGCTACGATCGCGATTTGATCTATAAAGGTCACGATGTGATGCCCTGGTGCCCGCGCTGCGGATCCGCCATGAGCGAACATGAGATCGCGACCGAAGGTTATAAAGAACTGACCCATAAAACGGTCTTTGTAAAATTATATCTTAAAGATGACCCCAATGAAGCTTTACTGGTTTGGACCACCACACCTTGGACACTCGCAGCCAATACGGCTGCTGCTGTCAATGTGGATATGGACTACGTTAAGGTTAAGAATAAGGTTGAGATTAAGACTAAGGTTGAGGGTGAGATCAAGGTTGAGGGTGAGATCAAGGTTGAGGTCAAGGAAGAATATTTTTACCTAGCCAAGGAGTTGACAAATATCTTGGTTGGAGACTATGAAGTTGTGGAAGAACTCAAGGGTAAAGATCTTCTTGGCTTAAAATATCATGGTCCTTTTGATGATCTGTCGGCTCAGAAAGATGTCGATCATTTCGTCATTGAGTGGGAAGAGGTCAGCGACAGTGACGGTACGGGTATTGTGCACATTGCGCCGGGTTGCGGTAAAGAGGATTTCCAGCTCTCCAAGGAGAACGATATTTCCGTCATCGCACCCATAGATGAATTCGGCAATTACATTGACGGTTTCGACTATCTCAGCGGCAAGAATTCTCAGGAAGTCACGCCCGAGATCTTTATGAACCTGAAAGAAAAAAATATTTGTTATAAAATTGATCAGATCACTCACCGTTATCCCACTTGTTGGCGTCACGGGACTGAATTGGTCTTCCGCCTAGTCGACGAATGGTTCATCTCCATGGATGAATTACGCCACGAGATGATGAAGATCGTTGAGCAGATCGAATGGATCCCCGGTTGGGGTCATGATCGTGAGATGGACTGGCTGCGAAATATGGGCGACTGGATGATCTCCAAGAAACGTTACTGGGGACTGAGTCTGCCGATCTGGGAATGTGAAGCATGCGGCAATTTCGAGGTCATCGGCGGTAAAGAAGAACTCAAAGAAAAAGCGGTTTCCGGGTATGAGCAATTCGAAGGCAAATCCCCGCATAAACCTTATATTGATAATATTGCAGTCACCTGCTCCAAGTGCGGCAAGCCGATGAATCGTATCCCCGATGTGGGCAACCCTTGGTTGGATGCCGGTATCGTGCCGTTCAGCACCATGCATTATATCACCAATCATGAGTACTGGAAACAATGGTTCCCGGCAGCCTTCATTACCGAATCTTTGCCCGGACAGTTCCGCAACTGGTTCTATTCACTGCTGGCCATGTCCACTGTTCTGGAGAACACCGCGCCTTTTAAGACCGTTCTGGGTCACGCGCTAGTCAAAGACGAGACCGGAAAAGACATGCACAAAAGTGCAGGAAATTCCATTCCTTTTAAAGAAGCTGCCGACAAGATGGGCGCCGATGTGATGCGCTGGATGTACACTGCTCACAATCCCGAACATAACCTGAATTTCGGATACGGTCCGGCCGATGAACTCCGCAAGAAATTGCTGACGCTGTGGAACATGTACTCCTTTTATATTACTTACGCCGAGATCGATAATTATAATCCCACCGAACAAACCGTTGATTATAAAGATCTCAACGAATTGGATAAATGGGCCCTGGCAAAAGTGAATGCTTTTGTTAAAGAAGCCAACAAAGATTTCAGTGAATTTCATGCCGAACGTCTCATGCGTAAATTTGAAAAACTGCTGGATGAAATGTCAAACTGGTATGTCCGTCGCAGTCGTCGCCGTTTCTGGAAAAGCGAGAACGACAGCGACAAGCTGGGCGCATACTACACACTTTACACCGTGCTTCGCACGATTATCACCACGGTCTCACCGATCCTGCCATTTGTCACCGAAGACATTTATCAGAACCTGGTTCTCTCCGTGGACAAAGACGCACCCAAATCGGTTCACCTGCAGGACTTCCCGACAGCCGATGAGGCCATGCTCGATGAAGATCTCTTGAACAAGATCGATACCATCATCAAAGCCGTTGAAATGGGTCGTAGCGCACGGAATAAGGCGAACATCAGAACACGCCAACCGCTGGCGAACATGCTGTTCAAAGCAAAGAACGATAAAGAAAAAGCATATATCACAGAACTTTCTGATCAGATCAAAGAAGAACTAAACATCAAAGCCGTGACCTTGGTCGACAGTATTGATGACTATGTTTCCTACGACGCCAAACCCAATTTCGTCACCCTTGGTAAGAAGATCGGCAAGCAGATGCCGCTGGTCGTTAAAGGACTGAAAGAAATGGACGGTGCTCATGTGGCAGCTCGCGTACAAAATGGCGAAACCATTGCCGTTGGCGGTATCAATATCTGTCATGACGATATTCAGATCACCGTCAACGAAAAAGAAGGCGTGGTCGCCGTTGAAGACAAGGGCTATGTCGCTATTCTTGATGTGACCTTGACAGACGAATTGAAGCAAGAAGGCTTGGTTCGTGACCTGGTCCGCCATATCCAGACTTTGCGAAAAGAAGCCGATTTTAACGTGGATGACCGCATTGAATTGAGTTTGGACGCCAGTGATGAAGTTAAGGCTGCAGTTGCCGTATATCGCGAATACCTTGAGAGTGAGACACTTGCGACACTTCTTGAAAATGCGGTTGAAAGTGCAGAAGCCAAGAAAGAAATAAAAGTTGGAAATGAAGCAATAATTATTAATATTATTCGTGTAAAATAATCTTTAGAGAGGATTGAAAAAATGCCGGACATTAAAAGAAAAGGACCGAAGCTGACAAAAACGGAGAGGAAGCATTTCCGGAAGATCATTCTTGAAAAACGCAGTGAAGCCCTTGCACAAATTGAAAAAAAACGCGAATCATTTATAGATAGTTCACCGGGAAGCTCACAGTTAGATTCCAACTACGCTTATCACATGGCAGATGTCGGAACCGATGCCCAGGAACGCGAAAAAGCGTTTATGCAATACGCGCGTGAAAACAAATTCCTGACCTTTTTGGATAAAGCCCTGGATCGTCTGGAACATGACCCTAATTACGGTTATTGTAAAGAATGCGGTGAACGTATTCCCGATGAACGCCTCGAAGAGGTTCCGCATACCACGCATTGCGTGAAATGTAAATCAAAGATCGTCTAACGACGACAAGATTAAAGATAAAAGTATAAAGACTAAAGTAGGGGCTCGACATGTCGAGCCCTTTGCTTTTGTGACATGATATTTTTGACCGGATAACAGGATATACAGGATGAAAAAAAGTCTGTCATCCCGAGCCCCGAAGCTTCAGGGAGGGATCTATTCATGTCGCAAAGAACATATCGTGATTGCTATCCGTAACTCTATCGAAAAATGGTCATCCTGAAACGCCAGCTATTTGCTGGTGGGTTCAGGATCTCTCTGTAAATGCGATTTGGTGATTATATTAACGATCTTGTTGTCAGACCTGCCAGCTCGACCAAGCGGAGGCTTGACGAGGTATGGGTGCTGGCTGGTCGAAAGAGCATGGAATAAATTCTCGACCATCCGGCAGATCCTCTCGTTGCTCGGATACCGGCCGGAAGGTCAGTATTCAACCACGCTGTGGTTGTGGTGTTTGGAGATGCATTTTCTACTATGTTTGACCACTCTGTGGTCTATGAAACACTGTTCAACCCCTCCCATCTTCGTGCAAGACTACGCTGCGCAGGCGACAGGCTCGGGGTTGATTAATTAAGTTTGCCTGCATCCCGGCATTTCATGCCGGGTTATTAAGAGTTAAACCCCTCCATACGTCGGGGTTCTCTATAAACCTTGAGCCTGTGAGAGATTGATATAATCGGGTTTATTTATATCCCGGTATTTTATGTCGGATTATTAAGAGTTAAACCCCTCTATACATTAGGACTTTCAATAACCCTGAGCTTGTCGAAGGGTTAAACCCATAGTAACCCGGGGTGAAACCCCGGGTATATGTGCGCCAACACCTCCCAACCCCGAGCCGGGTCGAGGGGTTGAACTCTTTCTTCACGTTTCACGTCTTACGTTTCACGTCTTTTTTAATCAAAAAATAAATTGTGCAACATCCCAATAAAAATTACATTTAACCGTCCGCAATGAACCCGAAAAACAGTGACAAATGAAACGAAATATCCTTCTTATTATCGCGCTTTCTCTCACAGCTGTGTTTGCCCTAGCGCAAACGCAACGTTCTTTTGTTGCCGGTGATTTTAAAGCACCCATACATCTTGATGCGGACCAGAAAAAAATAATAAAAAACGATGAGAGCCACATTTATACAGACACGGTCTTTGCGGATCTCGATCTTGATGGCTTAGTGGATCGTATTACTCGCGAGAGCGGACTGCAAATTGAATATCTAAAAGCGGACAGCACTTATCGCAGAGTTAAACTCTCGGATGAAAATGGAAAGATGGCCGTTTATGATATCAACGAAGATAAGCTTCCCGATATCATTCAACAAAACGGCATGAGCGGACCATTTTTCTATGAAAATACGGGCATGAAAGCCATGACTCCGGAGATGATCCCGATCTCCGAAGATTCGGAAACCTATTTTGCTTATAATAATTATTCTAAAAATAGTGGCATTAATTATTTTCTTTCCATAGATAATAAGAATATCACCCTTAAGATCGATAGTGCCGGGGTAACAATAAGTCCCGGTGAGAATTGGTTTGGCACGGCAAACTTGAGCATCGCATATGAAAAAGAAAATTTATGTGACACCGTTCATTTCTCCACCATTGTTCTCTCACAAAACGATGCACCTGTCGTTAATATGCAACCGGATATTCAAAATGTTCTTGAAGACAATGAACTGACTCTTTACAAAGATTCACTGCTGGCTTATGTCAGCGATGTTGATACCGCTGATGAACTTTCGATCGAGCTACTCGGTGAACCCCAAAGTGTTCAGGTAGAAAACGACAGATTTCTTTACCGCCCGGCTGATGATTGGAATGGCACAGACAACTTATTTTTTATCGTCAGTGACGGTCAGGCAAGTGATACGCTAGTTCAGCAGATCACGGTAGAAGCTGTCAATGACGCGCCTCAGTGGATGTCAATAGAGCGGGCCGAATTTCCCGAAGATGAACTTTACCGTCTGCCATTGACTTGGTTTGATGAGCATGCGTCTGATGTGGAAACCCCTGATAGTGTTTTGCGTTTTCATGTTTATTCCGGAGATCATGTTGCCATCTCTGCCGAGGGCGGCGTCATCACACTTATGCCGGAGAAGAACTGGTTCGGTGAGGATGTCTTGCTTTTAACGGTCAGCGACGGTGAACTTGCCGATACGGCTTATTGGACGATCATAATTTTCCCCGTGAACGATGTACCTGAATTGGCATTGTTGCCCGACAAATTATTCAATGAAGATGAGATTATATTTATCAACCGGGCAGAACTGGAAAAATATGCCAAGGATGTTGAAACTTCATCATCGAAATTAAAATGGCAGGTCAAAGGTTTTGGAAAAGTCCGTACCCATTATAACGGCGCACGGATCCGCTGCACATCATCGAATAATTGGTTTGGAACGGACTCGCTTGAACTAACGGTGTCCGACGGTGAATTGAGTGCAAGACGAATTTGGCAGATACATGTTCTACCGGTCAATGATGCACCTGCATTTCTCCCCAAGGTTTCATCAAGGATCTTTCTTGAAGACGATACCCTGACGGTTCAAAAGAGTAGTCTCTATAAATTGGTCAATGATGTAGAAACAAGATCAAACGAACTTGAATGGACGCTTGTACCATCACAGCATATCCATGTTCAGGAAAAGGATGACAGATACTATTTCTACGCAGATAAAAATTGGTTTGGCGATGCTCATGTTCGCCTTATTGTAAATGACGGTGAGTATGGCGATACGATAAATTATCGTTTGCGTGTTCTCTCGGTCAATGATAAACCCGTCATGGGTGATCTTCCGTTAAAGCAATGGAATGAAGATGACACGCTTTCTCTCGACCGTTCCTATATTGAAGGCTTTGCCAAAGATATTGAGACGAAAACAAACGATCTGATGTGGTCTTTTATCAATGATCCCAATGTAAAGATCAAAGAAAGAAAAAATGCCATTACACTTTTTCCCGATCCGGATTGGAATGGCGAAGCGAAGATTGGATTGATCGTCTACGATGGCGGCTTGCGGGATACGGGTTACATGGATATAAGCATCAAGCCCGTAGCCGATGCACCGCGCTGGAAAACCCTACCCGATACAAGTATTCAGGAGGACGGTTCGCTGATACTTCCGCTCGCTTATATACGGCAATTTGTGTATGATCCCGATAAAGGTGATAAGATTAACCTGGAATATAAAGCTGGTGATAATTTTTATATAGAAGAACAAAAAGACACATTGGTCATTTGGCCTATGGAAGATTGGTTTGGTAAAGAGAAAATTGAATTCACTGCTTCGGATGGAAAAAAGAAAGTCAGCAAAGCATGGACTATTCCGGTTATAGCCGTTAATGACCCACCCTATTTTACCATGGGCTTGCCGGATTCACTTTCATTTAAAGCCAACAGCTCCGATACCATATTATTTAAAGATGTTGTTTATGATGTAGATAATAAAATTGATGACCTTGTTTGGGAGATTACACCCGGCCGTATTGTGCGATATTTGTTCGATGACAAACTCGGAGGAGTTATCTTCTTTACCGAGAGCTATCGTTACGGTGAAGATGCCATTACTATCCGGGTCACCGATGGCCATGATGTCATTCTTTTTTATATGCCGGTCTATGTGCATCAGGTGGATCGTTTCCTCATGGCAAATCCGGAAAAATTAGAACTACTTCCCAACACGCCAAATCCTTTTAGGGAATATACCGATATTCGTTACAGTTTGCCGACCGGGGCACAGGTCAGCATTAAGATTTATAACTTGCTCGGTAAAGAGATGGATGTTCTGGTTAATAAGTATCAGGATGCGCAGAACTACAGTGTTCGCTGGTACGGTGAAACAGAATCCGGCATGCCTGCCCCCAGTGGCGTTTATCTTTGTCGCATGGTCGCCGTTGTTGATGGCGAACCGGTTGTTATTATGCAGAAGATGATGCTGGTTCGCTAATGCGAACAAGGCAAAAGGCAAAAGCAAAAGAATGTTCAACCCCTCGACTAGCTCGGGGTTTGTTAGACCTGCCAGCTCGACCAACCGGAGGCTTGACGAAGGATGGGTGCTGGCTGGTCGAAAGAGCTTGAAATAAATTCTCGACCATCCGGCAGATCCTCTCATTGCTCGGATTCCAGCCGGAAGGTCATAATTCAACCCCGACGAATGGAGGGGTTGAACGTATAATAAAAAAGGCTCGATGACGCGAACATCAATTGATAATTGACGATTGACAAAGGACAATGAAATTATCAAAGACCAATTGACAGTTATTGCATCAAATAGTACAATATAAAAATAGAGACGAAGCATTGCTTCGTTTCTTTAATTGTCCATTAATAATTGTTAATTAAATTATCAACTGTCCTTTTTCAATTCTCAATTGTTTATCGCCCTAGGCGATAAGAGACCTTCACCAGCAGCACATTCTGTGGGATCTCATTTATTGAACGATCAATTATTTATGTGAATATACTTATTTAGATCCCGGGTCTATGCTCATGCGCCAGCTGGCCCCGAACAATCGGGGCTCAGGATGACAAAATATTTTTCACAATTTACGTTTTACGCCTCACGTTTTTAGTCATCTCAACATGCGCTATCTCAATTTCATAAAACTTATCACCAACAAGTTCATACCCCAGCGCTTTATAAAAGGGCACCGCCGATTCGCGGGCATGGAGGATAACTTTTGAGTATCCATTTTGAAGGACTACCCTCTCAAACTCATTGGCAATAGCTTTACCAACACCTTGTCCCTGATAGGCATCGTGCACGGCCATTTGGCGCATTTGGACTGACTTATCATCAAGTGATGTGATGATCGCAGTGCCGATCAACAGGTCACCATCAAAGGCAGAAATGTAGATATCCTTCTCGGGAAAATCAAAGTCGCGGCAGTCTTCATGGCGACCGACAGCTTCAATTAAGATGCGATTGCGTAAGACAAGGCTTTCCTTGTAGAGGGGAGAGTCGTGGGTGAATGATTTGAATGTGATGTTTAGCATAGAGTAATATACGATAAAAAAAATGATATATATACTTTGAACTTATTCAACCCCTCTGGGGTTGTATACCTACAGAGTGATAGGCATATACTGTTATTGAATCCCTACGGGATTCTATTTATTGATATTCAATAAAAATTAGTCGGTTCAAACCAAGAACCCTGAAAGGGTTCAATAACAGTATATGCAGAAGACACTAAAAACCCACAACCCCGGAGGGGTTGAATAAGTTGTTCTATTAAAAAACTTCATCTATCAATAAAAAAGGCGAACCGAAGTTCACCTATATTAAAAGGGCGGGTTCGAAACCCGCCCGTATATGCATGTTTTATTTTACGATTTCAGTTTCAAGTACCTCAACCACATCCGCACAAGAATCGCCTAATTTCTTTTCCATGCGTTTGTGCTGAAAGGAATCAAATACAACCGGAATAAAGAAAAGAGTTAAGAAGGTCGAAGCAAACAGACCACCGATAATGGCTCGTGCCATGGGGCCCCAGAGTTCAGCTCCTGATCCCAATTCCAATGCTAGCGGCAACATCGATAGAATGGTTGTTAGGGCCGTCATCAAGACAGGACGAAGTCGGGTTTGTGCTCCTTCAAGGATTGCATCCGTCACATGTTTTTTACCTTCACGGATCAGACGGTTGATATAATCAACCAGCACAATACCATTGTTCACCACAATACCGACAAGCACCACCACACCGATGAGCGATGTCATATTCAGTGTTGTTTTTGTAAGGAATAATGCGAGAGCAACACCAATTAAGGCAAGAGGTATTGTAAATAAAATAATGAAGGGATCTAACAAGGATTCAAACTGCGATGCCATAACCATGTAAACCAACAAGATCGCAACAAGAATAGCGAGCATGAATGACCTGGAGGTTTCCTGCATATCTTCTGCAGCTCCACTGATCTCAATGCGGAAATCTGCCGGCATAGCGATGGTTTTAATTTCTTCCTGGATCAAATTGGTGATTGAACCAAGATCGCGTCCGCTTACATTTGCATTAATTGTAACAATTCGGTTCTGATCCTTGCGGAAAATTGATACCGGCGCATTTGTTTCCTTGATAGTTGCAATAGCACTCAATGGAACTTGATTGCCGGTAGGTGTTTTAATGAAGATGCTCTTTATATCCTGTTTCGATTCCCGGAATTCACGGTCAAGCTGCACATAGACTTGATATTCATTTCCACTTTCCCGGTAAACGGAAGCAACTTTGCCCTTTACGGATGTTTCAACGATTCGTGCAAGCTGCGCAACATTGAGACCCATTTTCCCGGCTTTTTCCCGGTCGATCTCAATCGTATATTCCGGCTGTGGATCTGAGAAAGACATATCAATATCAACAAACCCTTCAATATTGTCCATTTTAGATTTTATCTCATTTGCAATTACTTCACCCCGGGCAAGATCATAACCATATATCTCAATGCTAAGATCACTGCCACCGCTCATTGCATTCATACCACCACTTGAAAAGGTAGCCTTCACCCCGGGGATAGCATTCATTTTTTTGCGAAGATCGTTCTGGATCTCAAATTTTCCACGCTTACGATCTGTTTTGTCGCTTAGAGAAACTGTAACACTGCCGCTGTTGGTTGTGCCGCCAAAAATTGAGGACAGGCCGGTTCGACTACCAAAATTTACGTTGATATTTTCAAGCTCGGGTACTGAAGAAATAATCAGAGATTCGATCTGCGTAAAGTAAGTGTCGGTAACCGGTAAAGCGGTGCCGACAGGAAGTTCAACGTTAAAGTTGATCTCGCTATCATCTGTTTTAGGCATAAACTCAAATCCAACTTGACCCAGCAGTACAATACCTATGACAAAAAGCCCCAAAACAGAAAAGACCAGAGTTTTTTTGTGATTAAGCGACCATGCCAAAGCCCTGCGGTATACCTTGCCAAGTCCATCAAAGAACCGGCCCATGCTGCCGTCAAACTTTTTCATCAGCGATGTTTTATGTTTCTGCTGTTTTCTGGAAAGTAGTTTAGAGGATAATAAGGGTACCAGTGTTAGAGAAACCAACAGCGATATCGTCAGTGATACGATAATGGTCAGTGCCAGATCACGGATCATCATACCGGCAAGGCCACCAACAAAAAGCATTGGAATAAAAATAGATAAAGTTGTCAATGTTGAAGCCATAACAGCCGTTCCAACTTCAGAAGCACCTTTATCGGCAGCCACACAGATAGGCTCACCAAGTTCATGATTTCTACGGAAAATATTTTCAAGAACCACAACAGAGTTATCTACAAGCATACCGATGGCAATAGCTAACCCCGCCATGGAGATGATGTTCAAGGTTACATTTAATAGATTCATGACTACGAAGGTCACAACAATTGAAACCGGGACAGAAATTGCAGCGATCACAGAAGACCTGAAATTACGCAAGAAGAAAAACAACACAAGGCTGGTCAATAGAAATGCCAATGCGCCCGTTGAAGCTAAGTTATTTGCCGATTTCTGGATAAATTCCGATTGATCAAAATGAATAAACAATTGAACACCATTGCCAACTGTTTTTTCAATATCTGTAAGGGCTTCCTTTGCCGCGGTACAGACCTGGACGGTATTGGCATCCGATTGTTTTCGGATGTTAATATTAATAGAGTTTTTTTGATTGTCGCGAACAATTGCGGTAACCTCTTTATAGCCATCAACCACATTTGAAACATTCTTTAGATAAATGGGCGCACCATAAGATGAGTATCCCACAATGGTGTTCTTAATATCTTCAATACTTTCAAATTCTGAATTGGTAATAACAGATACTTCTTTTTCACCTTCTTCGATCAATCCACCCGGAATGGGGAGGTTGGAAAAAGTGATCAGGCTTGCAGCATCCAGAATAGAGATATTGTTGGCGGCCAGCTCATAAGGATTGATATTAACCTGAATTTCCCGTTCCAGACCACCATTAACACTGGCGGATGCAACCCCCTTAATACGTTCCAATCGTGGCTGGATATGTTCTTCCACTAAGCGGCGCAACTCCGCACTACCAAGTTCATCCGATGCAACCATAAGGCGCATGACCGGCATCATAGATGGATCAAATACGATCGTTAATGGATCAGAGACATCTGCAGGCAGAAAATCACGAACAAAATCGATTTTACGCCGAATATCGGTTTCTGCTTGATTCATATCCGAGCCCCAGTTGAACTCGATTCGAATAATGGAGGTCCCTTTACTTGAAGTGGAGCTGATGTGCTTAATACCTTCCACTGTCGTGATCGAACCTTCAAGTGTCCGTGTAACAGTATTTTCAATATCTTCAGGACCAACACCTTCATAATTGGTAATAACGATTGCCATGGGGAATTCCATATCCGGATAAAGGTCCAGTTTTAAATTGGATAATCCGAATATACCAAACCCAATCGCGATCACATAGATCATGAAGAAGGTAACAGGTCTTTTTATACTTAATGATGATAATTTCATGTAGTGTCCTCTTTCTCAGAGCTATTTAACAATATTAACCATGGTTGAGTCGCTAAGGTTATTTTGTCCCATGACTACAACCAGATCGCCAGTATTCAAACCCGTAATAACTTCGTATTGAGTCTTGGATTCGATGCCAATTTCAATAGGAACTTGCAGGGCAACTCCATCACGTACAATAAAACAGCTGTAGGTTTCCACAACTTTTTCGTCGCGCAGGCTATCGCCAAAACGTTTTAATATGGTTTGCTTGCTTGTGGCGGCTTTATCTATAGTTAAAACATTATTGTGTTCATATGTAATAATTGCAATTCGGGCAAACATACCCGGTTTTAAACGCAGATCAGCATTGTCGGCTTGTACTTCAATTTCAGCTGTGCGGGTCATAGGATTGATAACAGGAGAGATATTGACGATCTTGCCATTAAATACTTCATCCGGATAGGCATTAACACTGATTTCGCCGCGTTGTCCAATTTTTATATTCCCCAGATCGCTTTCAGTGACATTGACAGCAATTTTGACCGTTTTAACTTGATGAATTGATGCAAATGGTTTTTGAGGTGTTGTCATATCTCCGGGTTCATATGCTATATTTGACACATAACCACTAATTGGAGCTGTTATGGTAGCATACGCAAGTTGGGTTGTTGCCATTTCCAGTCCGGCTTCTGCTTGTTTGAGTCCAAATTCTGCCACATCGCGCTGAGTTACAATTTGATCCCATTGACTTTGACTGATGGCCTTCTCGTCAAATAAGGTTTTCATACGTTCGTATTCAATATTTACATTTGCAACTTGGCTTTTTGCACTGAAATAGCCCGCTTCAGCCTGGGTTGCAGAAGTTCGGACCATAGCATCATTAATATGACCAAGGACATCGCCCTTGCGCACAAAGTCACCATTTTCAACAAGTATATCAATGATATTGTCAGTTAATTTAGGATAAAGTACAACGCTTGGATCGCCTTCGATATCACCGAGGTATTGTATCTTTTCAAGAATGCTTCCTGCTTTTATGGGACGCACATTAACTGGAATAATAGTAAGATCATTTTTCTTTTCGCTATTGCTTGCCGGGAGCAGAACTTTCTGTACCTTGGAAAGATAGCGGCGTGCTTCAACATCACTTACGTCATTCGGAAGCGCTTCGGTTAATATTTTGATCTCATTGACAGTTTCTTGGTAATCTACAACTACTGCTTTCGGGCTCCCACCGGGGGCACCACAGGAGATCAAAAAGACGATTACAAGTAAACTAAGGATAATTGATTTCTTGGACATATTATTCTCCACTATTTATAAGTAAATTGTTTAATGACTTTTTCAGCGTTTCAACCGCCATATTGTATTGGAACATAGAAGAAATATGATTTGATCTTGCCCCAAGATAGCCGCTTTCTGCGGTCATCAGATCCAGCTGGGTTGCAGAGCCAGTATCATACAGTAACTTTGATAAGCGTAGAGCTTCTTCAGCTTGGGCAATTACACTTTCTGTGGCATATATATTTTCGAGGGTTTCTTCCACTTTCCGGTATGCGGCATCCACATCCATATAAATGAAATCTTCAATTTGTTCGTATTGATAATTTGCTTCCTTCACTCCAATTGCTGCCTTTTGAATGCTTGCAGCATTTCTGCCGCCATTAAAAAGTGGTAGAGATACGGATACAGAGATATTGGAACTACGTTTATGATTGAGCTCGCCAATAACATCTGCATTTCCCTGCCACTGTACGGCAGAGCCAAGTTGCACCTTTGGCATAATGCCACTCAGGGCAAGATTCCGCTGATATGAGGCAATCTTCTTTTGTTCTGCAGCCATTTTGAGTTCGAGCCGTTCTTCTTGTGTGATCTCCAGAAGATCTTCAATGGTCAATCCGGCATAGGGATTTGGGCTTTGTTCTAATTCGCCTATAACTGATATAGTATCTAAGGAGGGATCATTAATAAATGTTTTTAAGTTTGTAAGCGCCGATACCCGTTGATTTTCAAGTGAGACCAATTGAGGTTTGTAAGATCCATAGCGAACCTTTGCCTGAAGAATATCCAACCGTGTTGCTTGCCCGACGGCTTGCCGTTTTAAAGCAAGTTCGTAATTCTCTTTTGCTGAAAGGAGTCCGCGTTCGGTAGCATCGATCATCGATTCGAGCATCTGAGTTTGATAATACAGCACACGAATAGTATGGACAACGGTATTGATCTGATCTTGTAGGCTCAGCTCGGACAAGTTTACTGCGGCGGAAGCGATCAGTTGACCGTTAATAATTGCGCCGCCGGTAAAAACCGGGTAAGAAAGCTGAAGACCCGCAGTTGAGCTGAATTGTTTCCCCATACGAAGTTCTGTGGGTGGAGTGGGGCCATCACCATCAAAATCAACAACCATGACAGATAGTTCAAGATTGTCCTGTAGTTGATAAAATGACGAAATGGTAGGAAAAAAGTTCGCCAGTGTTTCTCGGCTGGAAGCTTTTGCCTTTTGAAGCGATGCTTCAGATAATTTGATCTGAAGATTATTTTCTAATGCCAGTTTCTCTGCTTCCACAAGGGAAATATCGCGGGCAAAAAGAAACGTGGTCAATAATGCAATGATAATAAAAAGTTTTTTCATTTTTTCTCAAAACCTCCTTTTAAGAGTTTCATCAAATAGTCAATTTGTTCATCCTGGGTAAATGTAATATTTGCCAGTTGTTTCATTTTTGGACCGGTTGTATGATGAACCATACCGGTAATAGCGGGAGCAAGAATGCTGACCGGAATATCATCCCGAAGCTCTCCCCGCTTGACACCATTTGCAATCATGGTTTGTACTGCTTTTTGCTGACGTGCAAAATAATCATGCAGCATTTTTTTATCAATTTCCTTATCAAAACTTTGAGAAACGATAGATTTAAAGAGCTTGAATGTGTGTGGATTATCTGTTGAATAGTTACACATGCCCATAATCATAAGTTTAAGATTGTCCCATATTGAGTTCTCAGATTTACTCAATTCTTCTAAGGCGCATACGATACTATCCAGAGAATAGGTAAGGCAAGCGCTAAAAATAGCCTCTTTACTTGGGAAGTGGTAGTAGAGCGCAGCTTTGGTAATATTCAGTTCTTCCGCGATCTCGCGCACGGAAGTGCCGCTATAGCCCTTCTCTGCAAAGATCTTCGCTGAGACCTCCAATATTTTATCGTGTGTTGTTTCAGACATTTATTCTCCTCTTTAGAACTTACCGAACGGAAGGTAAGTAACAAAGTTTCTGAAGTCAAGAAAAAACTTACCGCTTGGTAAGCAGCGCTAAATGGCGCTGAAAGATCAAAGATAAAAGACAAGAGATTAAAGTGGATTAGATACCGTCTAGAGCGTTTGATGAAAAGCAAAAGGATCCATATAAGAATATAATTGCTTTACCCCGAGCTTTAGCTCGGGGTTTGTAATGCAAACATAATGGGGTTTTAACCCCAAGAAATCTGGGCGAAATGGGTTAAAACCCAATTGAATATGGTATTTTATCCACGGCATAAATGCCGTGGTAAGGCAATTGTTTTAAACTCACTTTGGGTATTACTTTAGTACAGTTTTTTTTGAAATGATTCAATAAACTGCGCAACATGCATTCCATCCATCAAAGCATGATGGGCATGAATAGCCAGCGGCATCATTTTCCTGCCATTTTCTTCAAACATTTTACCAAAGGTTAGGATGGGGACGCCTTCAGTGTTCGGTAAGTCCAAGGGATGGGTGACAGAGGTAAATTTGATCCAGGGTATGATGGAATAATAAATGGTTTCGGGACAATCCTTTGATGTATCTAAGCCGGGCAATATCTTTACTCGATGAATTTCTTTTTCCGCTTCGATTAGGAACTCATCAAAACTATTTTTGTATTCCAA
The DNA here is from genome assembly GCA_964395205.1 of uncultured bacterium. GTDB lineage: Bacteria > Fidelibacterota > Fidelibacteria > Fidelibacterales > Fidelibacteraceae > M50B103. The sequence goes on from CAYNBL010000029.1 coordinate 19,956, forward strand.
CATGGCGTAACCCAAACCACCGTCATTGCGCGTAATGGTGGGGGAACCGTTGACCGTATCGTAGATCACTGCTTTATTATTTTCCAGTCGCGTGCGAAATTCGGGGATCTCATTTGCTGCATCCAGAGATAAATAGAAATAATAAAGAAAAAAGGATACGCCTAGCGCTTTTGCGTTTTCACGTGCTATCGTACAATCTACATTACAGCAGATGCCAAAATAGGGGTCACTGTACTTCATGAAATGCTGAAAGTTGCTTTTTCGCTTCCAAGTGTCGATGTTAATGATGTGTTTCATACTCTAAGATACAAGAATAAGGTTTAAAGATAAAAGAAAATTAAAGTTCATATTCACATAAGGTGTTTTCTACTTCATCAAGTTTCATTTCGCGAAGATCGTTGGTGTGATACTTCAGCACACTTGTATCCTTCATTCCCGAGCCTGTCAATATCATCATGACCGAGGCATTTTTTTCAATTTTTCCGGCAGTTCTAAGTTTTTTGATGGCATAAAGACTTGTTGCCGTGGCAGGTTCTACAAAGTATCCGGATTCAGCTAAGAGCTTTTGAGACATCAGGATCTCATCCTCACTGACATCTTCGGCGAGCCACCTATAGCGATAGACCTTATCAATAATCTCATCTCCGCCCGGAGGATTTCCCGTAGTGATGGCTTCTGCAATGGTGTGGAAATTGGAAAATGGGATAATATGCCGTTTGCCTTGTTTGATCGCGCTGACGATCGGGCTGTTGTTTTGGGCTTGGACCACGATCATTTTTGGGAGTTTATCTATGATTCCCGCTTTTTTAAGTTCAACTAAACCTTTAAAAACACCTCTGATATGTCCGCAAGCTGAGGTGGGTATGGCAATATAATCAGGAAGCTGACCTCCGGTCTGTTCATATAGTTCAAAGGCTTCCAATTTATAACCTTCGGCGCGGATGGGGCCATTTCCGGTGACGATACGTAGCCCTGTTTTTTTAGCCAGACTGAGGACCGTTCGTTTCATTGTGGAATAATCTGCAGACACGACTTTAATGATCGTAGCGCCGTGTACTCCGATGGCCGCAATCTTTTCGTTGGGTATAAATCCCGGGACAAAAACGAGAACTTTTAGACCGGCCTTTGCTCCATAGGCAGCCATGGAATGACCCATGTTACCCGTTGAAATGGTGGCGACGATTTCCTCGTTCATTTCTTTGGCCATTGCTATGCAGGTCAAAGAGCCCCGGTCTTTAAAACTCCAGGTAGGATTTTGCGTTTCGTTCTTTAAATAAAGATTATTCAGATCACAAAAATTGAGAAGTTTTTCACAGGCTAAAACTAAAGGAGTATTCCCTTCGCCGAGTGAAATGTTTGGATCCATTTCAGAGAAGGGCATGAAATTGGCAAAGCGCTGCCAAAGATGAACCCCGGGTTTGATCATGGCATTTTCTATTCCATCAAATTGGACTTCCAAGGATTCACCGTTATCTGCAAATTCTTCAAGTCGGTCAAAAGTGTAGGGCGTATTGCTTAAGGTTGAAACCAGTTTGATATTTTTTTGCAGCATAATCCTATCCCTTACTAAGTTTTGAATATGATTAAGTTAGT
>CAYNBL010000030.1:0-21373 GCA_964395205.1 uncultured bacterium
GGAACGCTGCCGAAAGCAAACTTCCTCCTTGCCATTATTCTTTCTGCTTTAACGTCAGCGAAAATAAATTAAATTGTCACCTAACTCAACGCTCAGGCGATATTGCTCTGGGCATTCCTTTTAATCTTGCATGTTATTCTCTGCTAACCATGATCCTGGCTCAAGAATGTGGATATGAGGTCGGTGAGTTTGCCCATACCATTATTGATGCCCATATCTATGAAAATCATATTGAGGGTCTCAAAGAACAATTGAAACGAGTACCCGGTCCCTTACCAAGTATGACCATCGCAAATAAACCCATTTTTGAATTGACCGTTGAGGATTTTGAATTAAAAAATTATGAAGCTGCTCCCAAGATCAAATTTGGTGTGGCAGTGTAGGTTTTGTAGAGACGCAAAATCTTGCGTCTCTACATTTCTCATTTTAAACGTGTAGGAATTATACATGAATAAACAACCCATAATTATCATCGTCGGTATGACAGATAAACGCATTATTGGCAAGGGCAATGAACTTCCCTGGCATATTTCCGAGGATCTGAAACATTTTAAACGTGAGACAACGGGAAATACAGTCATTATGGGGCACAATACCTATTTGTCATTAAACCGTCCCTATCTGCCAAACCGCAATAATATTGTGATCTCACCCGAGTTGGAATCAAACGAATATATTACCGTTTGCCGTACTCTGGATGAAGCGCTTGATGCGGGACAAAAGCTGGGCAAACCCATCTTTATTATGGGGGGTGCCTATACCTATGAACATGCACTGCCTTTTGTAGATTATCTGTACATTTCATGGGTAAAAAAAGACTATGAGGGAGATGTTTATTTTCCTATATTTGACGTCGATAATTGGACTAAAGAATCGTCAGAAGAATATGACGAATTTGTATTTGTAATATATAAACGAATATAAGTGGAGGATTTCACAATGGATTCAACTTTATTAAAGAAGCTTGGCATTCAAAAAATGAACAACGGTTGTTCAACCGGCCAGGAATGGATCAAATCAACATCATCAAAAGTTTTAGATATCACATCGCCAATTGATGGTGAAGCAATTGCGAAAGTACAAACTTGCTCGCATGAAGATTATCTTGAAGTAAAAAAACAGGCGCAGAAAGCATTTGTAGTATGGCGCACTATTCCCGCACCCCAACGTGGTGAGATCGTTCGTCAGATCGGACTGAAATTACGCGAATATAAAGATGAGCTTGGCAAACTGGTCACACTTGAAATGGGTAAATCCATTCAGGAAGGCTACGGCGAGGTTCAGGAAATGATCGATATTTGCGATTTTGCAGTGGGTCTCTCCCGTCAGCTTTATGGTTCCACAATGCATTCGGAACGCCCGGAACATCGCATGTATGACCAATACCATCCCATCGGGATCGTAGGTATTATCTCTGCATTCAACTTCCCGGTTGCCGTTTATGCATGGAATGCCATGCTGGCAGCCGTTTGTGGTGATGTTTGCATATGGAAACCTTCATCAAAGGTTCCGTTGACAGCCATTGCAGTTCAAAAGATCATTGCAGATGTCTTAAAAGAAAACGATCTGCCTGAAGGTATCTTTAATCTCGTTATCGGTTCCGGTCGTGACGTTGGTGAAGCCATGCTTCAGGATAAAGAAGTCGGCCTGATCTCCATCACCGGGTCTACCCGTGTCGGTCGTCATGCCAATGAAGTGATTGCTCGTCGTTTTGGAAAAGTTATTTGCGAACTTGGGGGCAACAATGCCATTATTGTTGCACCGAGTGCAGATCTTAAACTGGCTATCCCCGGTATCGTTTTTGGTGCCGTCGGAACCGCCGGTCAGCGTTGTACCTCAACCCGCCGTGTTATCATTCATGAAGACATGTATGATACCATAAAGAAAACCCTTCTGAAGGCATACAAATCCATCAAGATCGGGACTCCTCTGGATGAATCAAATCATGTCGGTCCCCTTATTGACACAGATGCAGTAAAGATGTACGCCGATGCTATTGCACAAGTCAAAGAACAAGGCGGAAAGGTTATTTGCGGCGATCAAGTACTTAACGGAAAAGGCTATGAATCAGGAACTTATGTTAAACCAACTATAGTAGAAGTAACGAATGATATGGCTATTGTTCAAGACGAGACATTTGCACCCATCCTGTATCTTATCAAATACAGCGGTGACGTCGAAGATGCTATTGCCATTCATAATGATGTCGTCCAGGGACTGTCATCAGCCATCTTTACTCAGGATGTTCGCGAAGCTGAATTATTCTTGTCTGCACGCGGATCTGACTGCGGTATCGCTAATATAAATATCGGGACATCAGGTGCCGAGATCGGTGGCGCTTTCGGTGGGGAAAAAGAGACAGGCGGCGGACGCGAATCCGGTTCCGATGCATGGAAAGGCTATATGCGCCGTCAGACGAATACCATCAATTACAGTAAAGAATTACCCTTGGCTCAAGGAATAAAATTCAATTTATAAAATTAACCCGGTGATAAATTTCACCATGAAATAGGAGAATATATGGTAAAAGCAACTGAAGTTAAAAAGGTCTTGTCAAAGCACATGTTGACAGACGGATTTGATGTTATTGTTGACCTCGACAAATCACACGGCTCCTGGCTTGTGGATAAACGCAACGGTGAAGAATATCTTGATTTCTTTTCTATGTTTGCTTCCCTTTCAATCGGATTCAACCATCCTTATTTAGTATCAAAAAAAAACGAATTCGCACGAATAGCCATTAATAAGCCAACCAACTCAGATATTTATTCAGAAGAAATGGCATCTTTCCTTGATACTTTCTCGCGAGTTGGCATTCCCGACTACCTCCCCTATGCATTTTTTGTATCAGGTGGTGGACTGGCAGTCGAAAATGCCTTAAAAGCCGCGTTTGACTGGAAAGTCCGCAAGAATTTTGAAAAAGGCGAAACTGATGTTGTTGGATTAAAAGTTCTTCATTTCAAGCAAGCTTTCCATGGCCGTACCGGTTATACTTTATCATTGACCAATACAGCTGATCCCAGAAAAACCCAGTACTTCCCTCTTTTCGATTGGCCGCGGGCGACAAATCCTAAACTGATCTTTCCTCTTGAAGAAAATAAAGAAGCCAATGAAGCTTTAGAAGCTAAGGCAATTGCAGAGATCAAAGATATAGTTGCTAAAGATGCTAAAGATATAGCCTGTATCATCATTGAACCTATTCAGGGTGAAGGCGGCGATAATCATTTCAGTAAATCGTTCTTTAAAGCTTTACGTGATATTTGTGACGATAATGATATGTTGTTGATCTTTGATGAAGTTCAAAGCGGTGTTGGACTGACAGGTAAATTCTGGGCACATCAAAATTACGATGTCAAACCTGATATCATCTCTTTCGGTAAGAAAGCTCAAGTTTGCGGTATTTTGGCCGGTCCACGTATGAATGAAGTAAAAAATAATGTATTTGTCGAATCAAGCCGTATTAATTCCACCTGGGGTGGCAATCTGGTAGATATGATGCGTTTCAAATATACACTTGAAGTGATCGAAAAAGAGAATTTAGTCGAAAATGCAGCTAAAATGGGCAAAGTCTTACTTGCTGAACTGGAAAAGATCAAAGAAGAATATCCTGAATTGATCTCTAATGTTCGTGGTGTAGGGCTGATGTGTGCCTTTGACCTGCCTACAGGTGAACAACGCAATACCTTCCTCAATAAAATGTGGGAAAATAAAGTCATGATCCTCCTTTGCGGAGATAGATCAATGCGTTTCCGTCCGCATTTGAACGTAACGACAGATGAATTGATGCACGGATGCAAGGTTATTCGTAAGGTCCTATCTGAAATGTAAATAATCGTAAGACGTAAGTCGTAAGACGTAAGACGTGAAATGTGAGGGCTCAAATTATTGAGCCCTTTTTTTATGTGTAAAGGTAAGTAGGTGTAATGGTCTATAGGTCATTATAGAATTTTGATTTCCTTCAACCATCTTTATTTATCTAAATTTTCTTCTCTTCTCGACCTGCGATCAATAAAAATATCATTTATTTCATTTTCATGTTAATGTACGGGAGGCTCTCGCTTGCCGTCCATAGCCCCGACGCTTCGGTACGAAGGATGGAGCCTCCCTCTTCATCCCCCGGGCGACTCCAGAGTCGCCCCTACTGTACCAAAAATATTGTATTCTTCTCAACTATCAACTATCAACTATTTCCGTAATTTGAGATCTCTCCACTTCGGTCGAGATGACAAAATATTATCAACTATCAACCATCAACTTTCAACAATATTCCGAAACATTTGCCTCCCTTTCTTGTTGTAATTACATGGCGTAAGAATTATATTCACCCGAATATAATTGGTTTATTAAATTTTGGAGGAATACATGAAGAAGATCGCTGTTATTTTGATGCTGTCCGCGGTCGTATTGTCTGCACAGGTGCGAATCATTGATACTCAAGTACTTGAGCTTGGGAATAATGCCTTGCAACCCGTGTTCAGTGCGGATGGAAAGTATATATTATATGGATCTGACGATGGTTTATATAGCTACCAACTAAAGGAAAAAAAAGCTACTCGATTTGCTGAAAGTGGTTATGATCCGGTCATGGATGAGCAAGGTGTCATACGTTATCGTATCGATAATTATACCAACGGTTATCGCGTAAGCTCATTCCCTGTTTATGACAGTAAAACGAAAAAAACCGATATATTGGCTAAAAATATCCGTTTGGAAAGCGCTCCAAAGATCACGGATCATGGTGTTTTTTATATTGAAAATAATGCTATAAAGAATAATTTTGCAAAGGCAACACAGACTTCAAAACCCGTTGCTTTTACACTGAATAATAAAATTGTGCTTTATTCTTATGGAACCAGCAAGATCCTGACGCCGGCAGGTGATCATCCTCATTTATGGCCGTCCGTATCCCCAAGCCAAGATAGATTATGTGTTGTGGGTGGAAACGACCTGTATATTTGCGATCTAAATGGGAATATTCTTTCCGAGATCAAAAATGCCCGTGCACCTCAGTGGTCTCCGGACGGGAAATGGATCGCTTTTATGCGTGATTCTGATGATGGCTATACTTACACAGCCTCGGATATTTATCTTGTCAAAGCCGATGGAAGCGATCTGATCCAATTGACGGATAGTGAAGACTTGATAGAAATGTATCCGCAGTGGTCTCCGGACGGAAAACAAATCATTTGTGACAATCCGGTCGATGGAAAACCGATATTACTAACCTTGGAAATCAAGTAAGGATATACCATGAAAAAAATTATCATCATTTTATTTATCATTACTTCCTTTCTTGCCGCTCAAGAAATTGATACCATAACATATAAAATTTGTATTAATGCGGGACACGGAGGTCATACCTCGAATGACCGGCCACCGGCAACTCCCGCCGGATACTGGGAATCGGAAGGAAATATAACCAGAGCACTTGCTCTTGAAACTATCTTTAAAAATTATGGTATTGTTAATGTAAATGATACAACACGAGCAAAGTTCAGTATCGTGATGACCCGGCGTCATAACCGTGCATCAGACAATCTTCGCCTATCAAGCATCTGCGCGATAGCAAACCAAAATTATTCGGATTGGATGCAATCTATACACAGCAATGCTACGGGACTTACAAACAGCACACGCCATACCACTTTATTGTTGTATCCCGGGCCTACAGGTGATTCGCGTATCAATGGACTTTCAGGTTATCCGAAAGCTCCTCAAGAAATGGCCTTAGCCGCTATTATGGCTAATAATATTTCGAAGGCCTTACAAACAACAGGTACCTCATTAGCGGGCGATTGGACTTTTTATGGAACAAACAAACCCTATTTAGGCGTGTTTCGTACTCTACAGGTCCCCGGCACATTGAGTGAAGGTACCTTCCATGATTATTATCCCGAAACCTATCGTTTGCAGAATCTGGATTTCAGGATCAACGAATCATGGGCGATCGCCATGTCCTTTTTTGATCAATTTAATTTGCCCGAACCTGAAATGGCCAATCTGGCAGGAATCGTAAGGACCAATGAAGAAAAAGTCAATTATCCCTACGGCTCCGGTTCGGACGACCAATACAAACCTGTTGACAGTATTAAAGTTACGATCTATCCGGTCGGTTCACCCGACAGTAGCCGCATATACCATGGCAATACAACCATGTACATAGACAAATATACGCCTCAGTGGTCACAGCTCGAATTGTATACTCCTATTAATAGCAATGATTGGTCTGCAATTGATAATAGATTTGACAAGGATTATAATACTGGTCCTAATTACGATTATTACATGAACGGTTATAATAATAATCATGGTTATAATCGTAACAACGGCTTCTATCTTTTCGATAGCCTAGCATACGGCAGTTATGTGGTTATTTATGAAGCTCCGGGATTTTGGCCCGATACCGGATCGGTTACGATCAATGACTCAAAGTTCTTCTGGACCAAGAATCGTTTCATGATTTCTTCTGCACCGCCTTATATAAAATCAAACACACCCCAAGCCAATGAAACCGAACACCCTGCATGGGAGCCCATTATCCTTGGATTTTCTCATGCAATGGATACTGCCGCAGTCCGAAATGGTTTGACACTGGATCCCCCGGCTGCCCTGATCTATACCTGGAATTCAACCAACAAACAGCTAAGCCTGGCTTTTGTGGGTGATAGTCTCGAAGTTGAAACCGATTACACACTGACCCTTGATTCGGACAGCATTACCGGTAACCGGAATCAGCATTTGGATGGTAACGGTGACGGCATTGGCGGTGACGATTTTGTTTTGGACTTCACCACAAGTCCACCAGATATTTACGCTCCCGCAATTGATGTCTGGTTCCCGAGTAAATATGCCCGTCATGCAGATCTTCAACCGATTATTTCTTATACTTACGACGAAGTGATCAACACCTCGGTCAGTATTGCAGATAAATTTAGATTTTACAGAACCACCGGTGAAGATATTGAGATTCCTTTTGAATTTGATATATATACTTTAAACGGTAAAAGCATTGTTTCCTTATTCCCCACTCAGGAATTGGAAAGATCGAACAGTTATATGCGCATCGTTAACAGCGGTATTTCGGATCTCTTCGGAAACACAACGACGTCAAATAAAACCAGCGGACTGATCATTAACTCCACTATCCCCTATTATGCCGACACATTGGTCATTGATGCTTTTTCACCATCCACTATAGCCGGTTCATGGAAGCAACCGGGTTTCAGTGGATCAACTGTAAATCTTCTTGCAGGATTAGCTTCGGCAAACGACAGATATGTCAATCATTGCAATAACAGTTCTTACTCAATGGCAATCTCTTATACATTTGACCCTGAGGCATCTGATGGACTTTTACGACTTGTTCATGTTGATGGTCTTGAAACTACTTCAGGAAAATCCTTTTTTGACCAAGGTGACGTTATGCAATCTTGGGTTTTTGGAGATGGATCAAATAATAAGTTCCGCTATGCGGTTGATGATCCGTCGGGAACCGGTGTCAGTGAGGTCAGCCCTTGGTTTGATCTTGATTACATTGGATGGCGTTTACTAAAATGGGACCTCCGCTCCGGCATTAACGGGACGTGGGAAAGCGTTTCGGACGGTACTTTGGATGGTGAGTTGAGTTTTGACTCATTTCAGATCGAATACATTGATAGCATTGGTACCAATGAAGGTGTGATATATATTGAAGACCTTGTTGTTATGACTCCCGGTGGCGTTGCTATTCAAGATACTGATGTTCCTGCAAATTTCTCGCTTGAACAGAACTATCCCAATCCATTCAATCCGACGACAGCTATCCGCTATCAGCTCCCGGCTAACGGCAATGTAAATCTGTCAGTTTATGATATCAATGGTCGTCAGATCGCAAATCTGATCAATCAATACCAGAGTGCAGGAACTTATACCGTTAATTTCAATGCCGGTCCTCTGCCGAGCGGTGTTTATATTGCACGCTTACAAACAGAGTTGGGCGCTATAAATCGCAAGATGTTACTTGTAAAATAATCTGATTATTAAATTGTTTATAATTAAATGTACGGGAGGCTCTTGAGCCTCCCGTTTTTTATCGGGCGACTCTAGAGTCGCCCCTACGATAGCGAAAGATAAGTATCAACTTCCAAGTTTCGTTCTTACTCTTGATTCTTGATTCTTGATTCTTGCTCTTAATTGTCCTTTGTCCTTTGTCCTTTATCCATTGTCAATTATATTTCCTATACATAAGGAGACATCATGCGCGACACCATCGTTAAGTATTTACTTGAGGCAGGAAAGATCATTTCAAGCCGTATTCATACCAAAAAGATCATTGATCACAAATCCACGGATGTCGATCTTGTTACAGAGGTCGATCGCGAAGTTGAGCTCTTTTTAATGGAAAAGCTAAGCTCACTTCTCCCGGGAAGTGAATTTTTATCTGAAGAAACGGCCAGTGAGATTAAAACAGCTGAAAAATTGTGGGTCATGGATCCGATCGATGGAACCTTAAATTTTGTTCATGGTTTTCCGATGGTCTGTATTTCACTCGCTCTACATGAACATGGAATTCCCACACATGCCTATGTCTATAATCCCATGATCAACTATCTTTTCGAAGCACAAAAAGGAAAAGGTGCAAAATTAAATGGCGTTAATTTACATGTTTCCACTCATACAAAATTAAAAGAATGCCTGTTTTCTACGGGCTTCCCTTACGATTATCCCACGAATAAGGAAAATAATCTGAATTATTTTGATCATTTCAATCGACTGGTCCAGGGTGTTCGTCGACCCGGTTCTGCAGCCATGGATATGGCATTTACCGCAGCCGGTACCTTTGACGGTTTTTGGGAATGGCATTTAAAACCCTGGGATGTGGCCGCGGGTATCTTGTTAATTGAAGAAGCAGGCGGTATCGTCACGAATTTTGACGGTCAACCCTATCATTTCGGAGATGAAAATATTGTTGCGGGAAATCCGGCCATACATGCATTAATGCTGAAAGAGCTTGAATTTTTGAAGAGAAAATAATGCACTGGGATGGTGAGTACTGAGAATAACCATTTGAATATTGAACAAGGATTAACGATATACGATATTCGTAAATTACATATAGACTGCCCATCGAAGCCTTGGCGAAGATGGGGTGTTCCTTGTTCGGATATCATTCCGACTACTGGCTTCTGGCTACTAATTTCTAAACTAAGGAAGTAAAATGAAAAAACTCCTACTTCTCCTAAGCATATGCGGATTACTCATCGCACAAACCACTCTTGAATACAAAGTGAAATATCATGATCCCGTTCATGCCAAGATCATGGAAATAAGAGATTCAAAAAAAGAGTCTCAAAATATGATCACGAAAGAGATCCGTGATACAATTACTGAAGAGCAGGAATTCACATTATTTGCCTCTGTTGAGGGAATTGAAGTCCCTACTTCCATGGATATGTTTGATCCTTTCTTCCATTTCCCACCAAAGCATCAAGGTTTGACATCTTCATGCTGGGCTCATACGGGAATCTCTTTTATAGAAACCGAAGTACAGCGACTGCAGGGAAAAGAGATCAAATTATCCGTCATGCAGATCGTGTATTATGATTATCTGGGAAAAGCTCTGAATTTTATTAAGACACGGGGAGCTAAAGATATCCGTCGCGGTGCAGAGGTCAGCGGTGTTTTTCGTATCGCCAAATCTTATGGTTTAATCCCCAAAAAAGATTTCTCTGGAAATCCGACATCGGAAGGTTATGATACCGGATTATTACATAATGAACTTCAAGCATACTTAGGTCATATCAAAAAGAACGATCTTTGGGATAAAGAAAGTGCCATGATCACGGTCAGAACGATCCTGGAAAAACATCTTGGAGAAATACCTGAAAAATTCGATTATGCAGGAAAAAGTTATACACCCAAAAGCTTTTATCGTAAGATCCTAAAATTCAACCCAAAAAAATATACGGCAATTCAATCTACACTGGCGTTTCCCTTTTATGAATTTACCGAATTTCCCTTCCCGGATAACTGGTGGCACAGTAAAGAATATTACAACCTTCCTCTTGATGAGTTTTATCAGGTAATTTTAAACGCAGTTAAAAAGGGCTATTCTGTTCCGATCACCGGAGATACCAGCGAGCCCGGCATTAACCGCTATGCAGGTATTGCGTTTATCCCGACTGCCGATATCCCTATAGAAAATATTGATCAGGATGCCCGGGAATACCGCATTCATAATAAAACGACCGGCGACGATCATGCCATTCATATTGTCGGGTATGTTCAGATCAACGGTGTGGATTGGTTCCTGATAAAAGATTCATCACGAACCGCTTACCAAAGCGCTCATCCGGGTTATTATTATTTTCGTGGAGATTATGTAAAGTTAAAAATGTTGAATGCGATTGTTCCGAAAAATATCATCAATTAAAATGTTATAAATGTACGGGAGGCTCTTGAGCCTCCCGTTTCTTTTCCGAGCGACTCCAGAGTCGCCCATACAATATCATAATTGATTTAGCAAATTTCATTGCTCACAAGATATTTAGTCCGCTAGCTGGCGAAGCGGGGATTTTCTTTGATCAAGCAAAGAAAAGAAGGGGTTCTTTAATAGTTTGTTCAACCCCTCAACAAGCTCGGGGTTGTTTTTTTATGGGTACAAAATCCCGGCATTTCATGCCGGGTTATTAATAAGTTACACCCCTCCATCCGTCGGGGTTTATTAATTTGATTTCAATAATCAAATTGCTATGTCTTTTAATGCTTTGTGTTTGTTATAAAGAGATTGTTGTGGCTTTGTCTCGTTGCGCCTTTGTGTGAGGTTCTTCACGAGTTACGAGTTCCCCGATCAAATCATAATCCACCGCATCGGTGATCTCGACCTCAATGAATTCACCTTTTTTCAGCTCACCGGGAATAATGACCCGATTGTCAATATCGGGAGAATCCCTGTAAGTCCGACCGTAACTGTCACCGCTGACAGGATCATATGTATCGATCAGGACTTTTTGTACAGTTCCGATCAAGCTGTTATTTTTCTCTAAAGATATTTCCTGTTGTGCTGTCATAATAGCTTCCAAACGGCGTTGCTTGATGCCTTCGGGAATGGGATCGCCCAAAAGAACGGCCGGTGTGCCGTCTTCCTGACTGTAGGTAAAACCGCCCAAGCGGTCGAAACGGGTCTCTTTTACAAATTCCAGCAATTCATTGAATGCTTCATCCGTTTCACCCGGGAAACCGACCATTACGGTGGTTCTCAAGGCAAGATTTGGTATCTCGGCTCTCAGTTTTGTGATCAATGTGCGGATATGATCACCGTCCTTACCGCGTTTCATGGCACGGATCATATCGGTATGAATATGCTGGATGGGAATATCAATATAAGGCAGGATACTTTTAGACTCATTGATCACCTTGATCAATTCGGGATCAAAATGTGCCGGATGAGCATAATGCAATCTTATCCAGGGAAAAGCATTCATGGCATCCAATGCTTTCATCAGTTCGGGTAAACGCGTCTTTTTATCAATATCCCAGCCGTAAGTCGTTGTATCTTGAGCGATCACGATCAATTCTTTTACATTTTTTTCGGCAAGTTGTTTAGCTTCTTTTAAAATGATATCAGGAGTCAGACTAACCTGTTTGCCGCGAATAAGCGGTATAGCACAATATGAACAATTATTATTACAGCCTTCAGCGATCTTCAAAAAAGCGTAATGTCCGGGTGTCATTAATGAACGAGGAGCCGCAATGGCATCCCGATGAAGCAAATAACGGGCAATATCTTGTATTTCATCAACACCAAAGAATGCATCGACTTCAGGCAATTCTTTTTTAAGCTCTTCACGATAGCGTTGCGATAAACAACCCATCACGATCACTGACTTGATCTGTCCACTCTCTTTTAGCTTGATCGCCTGCAAGATGGTATTAATTCCCTCTTCCTTTGCAGGTAAAATAAATCCGCAGGTATTTATGATCAATACCTCTGATTTTTCAGCGACATCGACATATTGAAAACCTCCGGAAAGTAATAGTCCTTTGACTTCTTCACTGTCTACGAGATTCTTGGAACAGCCCAGTGATATAATATGAAATTTCTTCATAAGTTTTCATTTCTTTTTAAATATGGGTCATTTAGAGGTTTAGAAGAAAAAAGGTCATCACGATATTTAACCCCGATCCCGATGCTTCGGGAGAGGGGTTGAACTCAGTAATAACCCGGTGCGAAGCGCCGGGTTAAGGCACTCTATAATAACCAACCCCGAGCTTGTCGAGGGGTTGAACTTTAGCAACTTTCAAAGATCAACTTTACTTTTTTGTTCAACCCTTCCACAAGGTCAGGGTTGATATTTTCTACGGTTTCTATCCCGGGATTTCATCCCGGGTCATTACTTAGTTTTACCCCTCGACAAGCTCGGGGTAATGGCTTTTCAACCTTCTTCAACGTTTCAACAACACCATCTCATGAATAGATCTCCACGGCTGCGCCTCGAATATCGAATAATGATTAACGAATTGTGATATGTGATTTTAATATAGGATTTCTATTTATTAAAAAACTTCATAAATCATATATCGTTAATCCTTGTTCTAATATCGAATTCAACTTTTCAACCCATCGACTCATCGACTCATCGACTCATCAACCGGCCTTCTTTCCTCAAACATTGCATTGACATAACGAACGGGATCAAAGGCCTGAAGATCCTCAAGTTTTTCACCCAAGCCAATATATTTTACGGGAATACTCAATTTTTGTCTGATCCCGATCATGGACCCGCCTTTGGCCGTGCCGTCAAGTTTCGTGACGATCAATCCGCTGATCGGTGTCACTTTGGTAAATTCTTGTGCTTGCACAACGGAATTCTGTCCGATCGAACCATCAAGCACAAGCAAGGTTTCATGCGGTGCTTCGGGAATGATCTTCTGGATGACGCGTTTGATCTTATCCAGCTCATCCATCAAATGTACTTTATTATGCAAGCGACCGGCGGTATCAATGAGAATGATATCGCTATCACGTGATATACCTGCCTGAATTCCGTCATAGACGATGCCTGAGGGCGCTTTCGCATCCAGGTTCTTGATTATATCCACCCCCGCACGTTCGGCCCATATATCCAATTGTTCGATAGCAGCGGCACGGTACGTATCACCGGCAACGATAAGTACCTTTTTACCCATACTGCGGTAAAGTGAGGCCAATTTCCCGATGGTCGTGGTCTTCCCCGCTCCGTTGACACCGACGACCAGGATCACACAGGGATGATTTTCATCGATAGGAATACTGAGGTCATCACCTTTGAACAGATCTTCAAAAAGTTCGGCGATGATATCGCGAATATCTTCATAAGCCAGCAGGTCTTTTTTTCGGGAAGCCGCTTCGATCTTTTCCAGGATCATATCGCAAACATCCGCACCAAGGTCCGATTCATATAAAAAAGCCTCGATATCCTCCATAAAATCATCTGATATTTTCATTCCCCGTCCAAAGAGTGATAACAATCCCTCTTTGAAGCGATTCCTGGATTTGCTTAGACCTGCTTCATATCGTTCGTCCTTCAGAACCTCTTGCTCTGCCGGTTTTTCTTTATTTTTACGTTTAAATAATCTCATTATTTCTCTTTGTATCCTTGTGATCGTATGGGCGGGTCTGGACCCGCCCTTTCATCGGGCGACTCCAGAGTCGCCCCTACAATACCTCAAAATCAATTTTCATGTTCTTCCGCTTTAAACAATTTCACACTCTGAACCGCATACGCAACCCAAGAGATCAACATCAATAGGGTTGAAAGATAAAGGACATATATGGCATATAAATTCACGCCCAAATAAAATTCCAATAACCACAGAACTCCGGCGATCGTCAGAACAAGAATGAACATCTTTCCGGCGATATTGGCTCCGTTCACGATCTTATATCTTTTATAAAAGATGCGTTTCGTTACAAATATACTGGCATCTCTTACCGTTAGAAGGATCAAGAACCAAAGGGGGAAATCCATTCGAATGATCATTAACACGATCATACCTGCTGCTACTACTTTATCAGCTACGGGATCGATGAATTTACCAAAATCCGAAACTTCATGCGTCTTTCGGGCTACAAATCCGTCCAACCAATCAGAAACCACGCAAATTCCCAAAATGATCAATCCCCACACCCAGCGATCTGTCGCAAAGAGCCACACGGCTGGAATTGTGAGCACGATACGGGCCATGCTGATGATATTGGCAACGGTAAAATATCGCTTAGTATCCGATTCTTGCGTAACGAACTTGTCTTTTATCTGATCTTCATACATTCCTGACCTCGTTTTCGAATGAATAATAGTTTAAAATATGATCTTTTTCAATGATTTGTTCAATGGGAAAATGCTCTGCAATATTAAGGTTTTCCATCCGGATAACATGATCGGCAACAGCAATGCAATCCAGTAAACGATGCGATATGATAAAAACTCTGCTTCTTTTTCGTATCTCATCGATCATGTCATACATGATTTGACGATACGCCATATTCAAGGCAGTTGTGGGTTCATCAAGGATGGTGACCGGAGCTTTGACCGCGGCGGCTAGACAAAGTCCCAATCGCTGGCGTTCTCCCTCGGAATAATGAGCCAGACGTCGATTTTTTGCCAATAACTGATCTATCTCAAGTCCTTTGGCATAGCGATCAAATAGCTTCGGATCAAAATGCTGACCGACGGTGTATCGTTTATCTTTGTATAATTCAATAATTGTTGAGGGTGAATTCCCGGTAAACAGTCGCGTTAGATCCTGTGAAAGATAGGCGCAAAAAGGGTATTCCGTAAAAGCATTGACATCACGCAATTGTGAGTCCGACAGCAATTTAATCAATAAAGATTTTCCGCTTCCAACCGGTCCCATAATGGCCGTACATGAAGAAGCGGACAGATCGATCTCAAGAGCATTGACGAGTTCTTTTGTGTCAGATATCTTGAATATGAAAGGAAGTATCTTCATTTATTGACCGATCTCCTTTAAACGCTTATTTACAAGTGTCGAATCAAGGATAATATGATGTTTTTCTAATGCTTCCGGGCATTCATCTATAGAAAATTGCGCTTTTATCACACCCTCATCTATGATCCATACTTTATCGTTAAAAATGTATTCGTTGGGACTTTGAGATGTAATGCAAATGCTTTTCCCGCTTTTTGCCATTTGCTTCATACAGGAATAAAATATTTTAATGGCGGGAGGATCCAAATGGGATGTCGGTTCATCCATGAGGTAAATATCCGCTTCGGTCAAACAGGTCGCCGCGATCATGACTAACTGCGTTTCTCCAAAGGACAAAGTAGAGATGTCCCGATCCAATAAATGCTCAATGTGCAGGAGACTCGCGATCTTAGTGACCTCCGATTCGGATTCTTCCTTGCTCTTCCCCGCATTTTTCAAGGGAAAAAACAATTCATCGTGGACATACTGCATAATGATCTGATGAAAAGGATTTTGAAGAAGCATCGCGACACGCTTATCCCCGGCTTCAATTTCACCTGCCTGAAGATCCGAAAAACCGGCAATGACCTTTAACAACGAGGTTTTCCCACATCCCGAGTTTCCCAATAAAAGGATACTTTGACCGCTCTTGATCTCAAGATCGGCACCCAGAGGTGACTTAAAATGTGAAAGATGTGCGTTACGAATGATCATGAACAAAATATAAGAGAATTCTTTTTAGTTTCATAGAATAAGAAATGCGTTATGTAGATGATGGATGATGGATGCCTGTCGGCCGAAGCCTTGGCGTAGGCTGGATGGATGCCTGCCGGCCGTAGCCTCGGCGAAGGCTGGATGGTGGATAAAGAAATAAGGAGATGTGGAAAAGAAAATATGTCATCTCGACCGGAATCATCCGCCAGCTGGCGGATGACGTAGTGGAGAGATCTATTCATGATGCTGAAAAGATATAAATGATGAGATATAAGAGAAGGGTTTTAAATATTTTTTTACGCCTTCCGGCCGTAGAATTGGCGACTAGGGAAAGGTTTAGGGTGTAAAGGTGTAGAGATTTGGGGTTTAGGGAGGTTTTGAATATCGAACACACTCCTGCGCCAAGTCACAGCCTTCGTAGCCGAGCTACTTCCCCCTGCGCACTTTGGTGCTACGGAGGACAGGTCGGCGTAGTAGGCCTTCGTTGATTAAAATTAACGATTTTTGATTTATGGAGTAAATATTTTCACTTGACCCCAGCGGGGTCGTACATCAATAGAAATTTATCCCAATAAAAAATACAACCGCAGAGCGGTTGAACACGTTTTTCAATTGATTTCAGAACAAGGAACACCGGTTTTCGATTTAAGAAGTGAATATTTAATGACTCCGAAGGAGTCAAATAACAGTATATAGCTTTCACAGGAAGACAACAACCCCGACGGGGTTGAATAAGAGTTACAATTGATTTCAGAACAAGGAACCCTGATATACGATTTCAGAAGTAAATATTTTCTCACGACCTCAGCGGGGTCGAATATAGTAGAAACATGATCACACCACAAAACCACAACCGCAAAGCGGTTGAACAATTATTCTTTAGACAGGCCCATTCTCTCACCATCGGTGAGAGTTTTGCTTTTATCTTGCTACGTTCAAATTGCGCGGAATCGATTTGTCGCTCCAAATCGCGTTTGCCAATTTTATCGGCACAGACCATCCTTAGATAAAACTCGCGTTCTTCATTACTTTTTTTAAGCGTGAAAAAATGATTGTGTTAGGGGTCTAGGCCAATTCTCGCCACAGCGTTGAGAGTTTTTCATTATCCCAGTAGGTTTTGTAAAACTGTTATCGCCAATTATATCCAGTTTTGACATGAATTTTGTCTCATTGTTTTATGCCGTAATTTGCAAAAGTGTTACCCATGTTTTGATATTATTCTTTTACCTATGTATTGATACCATACCATACCATACCATATCGAACCCATTTTATTTGAATGTGAATTGATTTAAGAACAAGGATCAACTTCGCCAAGGCACAGCCTTCGTAGCCGAGCTACTTCGGCGTAGTAGGCCTTCGTTGATTAAAATTAACGATTTTCGATTTAAGAAGTGAATGGATTGTTCGCCTACCCTTCGTAACTGCCAGCTGATGGTGAAAGTTTGGATAAATCTATTCATGATACGGAATATACCGATCGCGAAGATTTACGCAGATTCATTTATTATTAGGGGTCATTTGCCACAACATTTCACGGTCCGAACACAATATATCCGGGTAATTTTGAACGTTAAACGCGAGATTTGTGCATTTTTATAGTGTTTGCGTATTTTGGTACATTTAAAACAGCTTGATAAAGATTAAATAAAATGTTAAAATTAAATACTAAAAATATTATTAAGAATAACGGAGAAAACTATGATTAAAAAATTATTGTTCTTGGGTATAGTTTTATCTTTTTGTGCTAGCTTTTTATTTGCGCAAAATATTAATTCTTTTCATGATAAAAATAGCTATCTACCCGACATATCGGGCATGAAAACTGATACCGAGATATCAATAGACAGTAATACGACTCTTATTGGACGGTGGGCCAATGGACCGTGTCGTGCTATAGATGTCAAAGATAATATTGCCTGTTTCGGAAATGGCGCTTATCTTGAGATCGTGGATGTCAGCAATCCCTCCAATCTGATAGAAATGAGTAAAATAATCTTACCCTCGTCTATAACAAATGTAGTCATAAGCGGCTCCTATGCATATGTGACAGTTTATGATGCCAGCCTACGAATCATCGATATTTCTGATCCTGCCAACCCCACTGAAGTCGGTTATTTTGATACCGGTGGTTCTGCTAGTGGTGTGACAGTCAGCGGTTCTTATGCCTATGTGGCGGATGCAAGGCTTCAGTGAAAACTGGAGCTTTTTGTTTTATCTCAATAATTTCAATAGCTAAAAATAGGGGCGCGAGCTTGGAAATACAATGATTTTGATGTGTCATTAGGAGTAGCGTACCTATGGATTGTATGTTGCGTACAATGTCGCTGGTACTACTGTAAAATATACTATCAAAGAAAGCACATGGGGCGGCGGTAGCGCTTAGTTTTTTGTTTACTTCCTTCTATAGAAAGACCGGTGTAATGCCGGTCCATTAATGCAATAGCAAAAAATATATAAAAATACTTGTATTTAAAATAAATATATTATAAACTAAAAAAGCAAAACTAATCAAAGATCTTTCGATCTTAAAACCCAAAAGGAAAAAAAGATGAAAAAGTTATTAATTTCTTTGACGGTCATTGCAATGGTCATTATTGTGCTTGTTGCCTGCGGAGAAGCAGAAGTTGAAGAACAGGTAAGTTTGATTCCTGAAGAATTAATCCAAATTAGCAAAGACCATAACGCTGGTCTTGAGTACATTTACAATGGATTAATAAATTCTGAAGATTTGTCAAATTCTACCGAAAAAGTTAAAAAACTTACTGCAGAATACTACAATACAGTGTATCCGGAGTATGAAGATGCAGCAATTGAGTATTTAAATAAAGGTGCTGATAGACTTGAAGTATATTATGACAAACTATCATTAGCTAAAAATACTGGAAAAGCAGTTGAAGATTCATACATTTTATATGTAATTGAAGAAATATCTGATTCATTAAGTGACGAACAGATAAGTTTGTTAATGGAAATAAACGATATATCAAAGTCACCTAGTATTGATTATATTGTAAGTCAAGTTGATGACATGATTAATAATAAAATACCTCTTTTACCCGAAGATGAAAGAAATCTTTTATATGGAACCGCTTTGATGTGTCGGTATTCTTCAGAATATTGGAACGAAAATTATGATGAATGGATTAATCTATTGAGTACTGATGAAACGCTTTCAAAGGCTTCATTTGATTGGGGTGCTGTTGCCGATGCCGATGTTGGAACATGTATAACCGTTTTATCTGGATGGGCTACAGCTGCTTGGCTGGGGGCTACTCTTCCGGGTTTAACATTTATAGTAGTTACAACGGGTGTAGCATCAGTAGTATCATCTGGAGTAAATGCAGCTCAACAAATAAGATAGTAAATAAGGTTTTGATATGAAAAAAATAAAAAGTTTATCATTGATTGCTTTTATCTCAGCAACTATAGCTATGGTGTTAATTGCATTACTTGAGTATTTGTTTTTTTCTCCAAGTTTTGACAAAGCATATTTCATTCAGAAATTAACTACATATTGTATTGTGATTATCACATTATATATTGGATTAAAGAAAACTAATGGTTTAAATAGACCTCAAAACGGTAAAAACAATGACTAAATAATGATGATTTCTATTTCATGCTGATATTTAGGCGATTTAATAGGACTCAAAATCCACCTGGCTTCGGTCAGTGCGGGTTCGATTCCCGCCGATCACAATCAGCGGTTCCTATGCCTATGTAACAGATGGGTCGGGTGGTTTATATATCATTAAAAATGACTTGATTATTTGTATTGATCCAAAAATATCCAATCTATCAATTACAAATATTGATACATCCACTATTTCAGCAAGTTCTGATATCATCGATTTTGGTAATTCTACTCCTACCCAGCACGGCTTTGGTTTGGCAATGGAAACAGATTCAGTATTAGTATTCAATGATATCTTTTTGGGTAAACCTGATTCTATTGGAACATTTAATTCCGTGATTGGAAGCTTAACACCAAATAGTACTTATTATTTGTACGCTTTTATTTCAAATGATAATAATAATACCATGTACACGGATACGGTCTCATTCAGGACATACGGATTACCTTCTGTTTCCATTTTATCCGTAAATGACATTGACAGTGTCAGTATTACTGCCAGTGGAAGAATTGATAATATCGGTAATCCGGGCATTACTCAGCATGGTTTCTGTTGGAGCAAAGATATCAACCCGACAATACAAGACCATAGTGCAGACCTTGGAGCTGTTGACTCATTGATCGTTTTTAATTCAAATATTAACAGTTTAGAACAAAGCACCCAGTATTATATTCGTGTTTTTGCAACAAACGAGGTCGGTACTGTTTATAGTGATGCGGTTTCACTTACAACACTTGAAACAGCAATTAATTCACTCCCAGATGAATTTACATTAGATCAAAACTACCCTAACCCCTTCAACCCCACTACAACACTGCAATACGGCCTCCCTGAAACATCAAATATGACCCTCAACATCTTCGACATTGCAGGCCGCAAAATAAAACAATGGAATATCACCAACCAACAGCCAGGCTGGCACGAAGTGATCTGGGACGGAACTGATATGAATGGGAATACTGTTTCGACCGGTGTTTATATTTATAGTTTGCAGGCTGGAGATTTTATTGATACAAAGAAGATGGTTTTTATGAAGTAACTGATAAATAAAGGGCGCAATATGAAAAAGAAACTTTTAGTCATTTTTTTTCTGTTGACTGGTGTGTTGATATATGCTCAATCAATAAAGGAAATAGCAAAAACAAGTATTAATTCCACCGTGTCAATTGTCGCGGTTGATAAAAATATGCAAGCTTTGGGTTATGGTTCTGGTTTTATAATATCAAATAATTTAATTGCTACAAACATTCATGTCGTTAAGAAATGCCAATCTGCATATGTGCTTATAAATGGAAGCGAGAAAAGACTCAAAGTAGCAGGATATGTTGGTATAGATAATAAAAACGACTTAATACTTCTAAAGGTAGAAGACTTTGTTGGAAAACCTTTATTGCTTTCAGATACTGATTTTCCAGAAATAGGTGAACGAGTCTACGCTATTGGAAATCCTAAAGGCCTTGAGGGTACGTTTTCAGAGGGTATAGTTAGTGGGAAAAGAGTTTTTGAGGAAAATGAAATAATTCAAATTACAGCTCCCATTTCTCCAGGCTCTAGTGGCGGCCCAGTCATAAATACACGCGGTGAAGTGATAGGTATTGCTTTTGCTACAATGGTTAAAGGTCAAAACTTAAATTTCGCCATCCCTGTTAAATATTTAAATGACTTAATAGATAATATTTCTACTTTAGAACCGCTATCAAAATTATCCGATTTTGGATTTGAAAAGCCCACAAAGCAAAATATTTATAATGAAGAAGGAGTAGAAATTAAAATTATTGGTTCTCCCAATCATGCTGATTATATAGACTATACTATTATGAATAGAACAGAATACCCCGTATCACATATAAGATTTATTATTATTGTATATGACAGCTCAGGCGATGTAATTAATTGTTTAGAAAAAAATTACGATTTTGCAATACCTGCCCATTTAGCTAAATCATTTCATAAAGAAGTTGATCAATCATATGGACATAATGTTAAATTTAGGTTGTTAAATTATGATGTTAACGATTAGTGGTTATTAGCAAAATGAAAGTGCAACGGTATTTTTCAGTTTACTTTTAGTA
>CAYNBL010000031.1:0-21002 GCA_964395205.1 uncultured bacterium
GTTACCAGTTACCAGTTACCAGTTACCAGTTACCAGTTACCAGTTACCAGTTACTGAAACAACCTCATCACATCATTCACCACAGCAAGAATAAGCAAACCAAAGAGGAGGAACATCCCAATTTGCTGAATTAGCATTTTGGTCTTGATCCTCATCTCACGGCGCATCATACCTTCTGCGATCGCAATAATGATATGGCCACCATCCAATCCGGGAATGGGAAGAATATTCAATAAAGCAAGATTTACACTTAGAATCCCGATCAGACCGATAAAAGGAAGAATTCCAGCTTTTGCCGATTCACCAGCCAGTTGACCAATAAAGATCACGCCGCCGACATTCTTAAAGCTTTCTTGTCCTGTAACCAATAATTTTAACGATACAAAGGTCATATTCAGCCAGTATCCGGTATTTTTAAATCCTTCACCAATAGCTCCGAAGAATCCTGCTTTTTCCATAGTAACGATAGGGGAGACACCGATCAATCCGACCTTTTCCACCTTGCCGTCTTGAATTCTTTTTTGCAATTGCGGCGTAACGGGAACCGTGTATTCCTGTTGATCTCTTAGATATGTAACTTGGATCTCGCGGTTACCGGCTTCACGGATGAGCACGGCCATTTCATCCCAGGTGTTGATCTCAGTATCATTGATCTGAATAATACGGTCACCTGATTGTAATCCTGCAAGCCCTGCGGGTGCTTCTTCAATAACTACATCTAAGATCGGCTCGGGATTTGAATTGGCTATTCCCTGAATACCGCTCATAATAGAAAAGATGAAAACAGCAAGAAGTAGATTCATCAAAATACCTGCAATGGAGGCAAATATTTTTTGCCATGTTTTTTTTGCCCTGTATTCAAAGGGTTGAGGAGGAAGGCCCTCAAACGAAGTATCCATACTTTCATCGACCATACCCGACATGCGGACATACCCGCCAAAAGGAATAGCCCCAATAGCATAGACCGTATCACCCTTTTTGCGCTTAAAGATCGTAGGCGGGAAACCGAGTGAAAATGTTTCTACGCGAATACCAACAGATTTTGCAGCCAGAAAGTGTCCAAGCTCATGAACAAAAACAAGAACACTTAACAAGACGACCGTAGCTAAAAAATATATCATTAATTCTCCATTAAACTTTAAAACCTAAACCCCTAAACTTCTAAACCCCTAAACCTCTTCATGTCACGGTGTTAAGACCCTGTTCCATAGTAGAGTTCCTGAAGACGTTAATTTCATGATATTTATATTTGCTGTATATTGGTAATAACTATCAGTAAGATTTGAGGTAACTGCAATAAAGTCTCCGTTGGGCAATTCCCTAACTCCCATGGGTAATTTACTTTCAAATTCCTGTATCCATATTTCCTCACCATCGGCAGATAATTTTGATATCCAGCCCATGGTTTCATCGTAGAGATATGCATAGCTTTGACTGCGGGTTCCAAGTAAGATCAGCGAGCCGTCGCTGGCTTCAATGATTGCATTGGGGCTTTCACGCAAAGTATTGCCCACCGCTTTTGTCCATAATTTATCGCCATTGGCAGCAAGCTTGATCAAATAAACTTGTTCTCCGGAATTCAATCCCCAGTCTGCATTGGTGGTATCACGAACATTTAATGTACCAACAACCAGAATGGATGCATCGGAAAGTTCTAAAGCGAAATTAACATCATCATAAGAATCACCACCAAAAAAATCGGTCCAAAGCGTGTCGCCTATAGAAGAAATTCGAGCGACCAATATTTCACTACCACGGTCAAGAATTCTTATTTGTCCAAATGCGAGGCACCCGTTATCTGAAGTGGGAATTCCGCCATTTATGGATGTTCCGTAATTGTTGCTGGGTATACGATGATTCCACAGGGTATCTCCATCAATTTCTACCTTGGAATAGGAAATATCATTATAGGAGGTATCTGTTTCTTCCCATCCAAAGACAAATAGATTTCCATCTTGTGCAGGGGCGATGCCGTTGGTTCTGTTGCTCATTTCCAATTCCCATTGAAGTACACCAAGGGGCGAGTATACCCACGTCGAATAACCATATGAATAATGAAAACCGCTCATATTTCCCATAAACATTATATTGCCGTTATCAAGCAAGTGAAGTGTTCTTAAATTTGGTCGGTCCTGAGTTTCAAATCCTGCGCATGAGATCTCGTTTCCTGCCGTATCTATTTGAATGAACAGCAAGGAATCTTTATAATCGTAATTGGTTTGGTCATAAATCGATTTACCTGCAAAAATTGAAAAAGTGTTATCAGGTGCCGGATAAATACCAAATAAATTGATATGAATTTCAAGTTCTTCTTCTACAGGAACTTGAGTACATGCCGAAAAGCTAAGTGCGATTAATAAAAGAGCAAAAATGAGCTGGGATTTTTTCATATATTCCTTTAATGTTACGAAATGAAAATAATTAAATAGCTTCCTTTTTACAAGGTTTTCATTATATTACTTTTCAGCGAAAACAAAGGAACAACTTGAAAAAAACAGCTCTTCTACTTCTCGTCCTTCTTATAACAGCCGTACCGCTTCTTGCGGGCAGTGTGTCGGGTTTTATTTCTAATTTGGAAGATGGAGAACCTATTCATTATGCCAACGTGTTTCTTGAAAATACCACGAAGGGTGCAGTTTCCAATGCGGATGGATATTATATCATTTTGGATGTGCCTGATGGAGTTTATACCTTAACTGCATCTGTGATCGGATACAGACTTGAAAAGCGAGACATCAGCGTAGGGGCTACATCTAGAGTTAAAGTACATTTTGACCTCATTCCCGAGCAGATTGAATTAGAAGAAGTCATTGTCAGTGCAGAACGCGAAAAGTTTAGACAAGAGATCAAAATATCTTCCATTACCATGGATCGAGCTCAATTGCGGACCGTACCGGTTTTGGTAGAAGCTGATCTTTTCCGTGCATTACAAATGTTGCCATCCGTCAGTACCGGTTCAGATTTTTCTTCAGCCCTTTATGTACGTGGAGGATCACCCGACCAGAACCTGATCTTATTGGATGGGATCACCGTTTATAATCCCTATCACTTTGGTGGGATCTTTTCCACCTTCAACACCGATGCTATTAAGGAAGCAGAATTTATGGCAGGCGGTTTCCCGGCAGAATACGGCGGTCGTATGAGCTCAGTTCTTGATATCAAGAATCGCGAAGGAAATACGGAAGAATTTCATGGCAGCGGCAATGTCTCTTTACTTTCAAGTAAGCTTTTACTTGAAGGACCGATCCCTCGGGGATCTTTTATGATTTCCGGTCGACGAACATATTTCGATGCCATTTGGGAAGGAGCTAAGACAATATATAATACTGTTGCCCCGGAACCTTTTAATTTCAGTTTCCCCTATTATTTTTACGACATGCAAGGAAAAATCAATTTCAATTTTAATGATCAGCATCGTACAACACTCAGTGGTTTTTTGGGAAATGATGTACTTCAGTTCAATGAATCATTCCAAGAAGGGAATCCCGGCGAGGATGGCTATAGTTTGGATTATTATGGTGTGGATTGGGTCTGGGGAAACAATACACTCAGTCTAAAACACCGTTGGCTTATTCGTCCTGATCTGATCGCAAAATTCTTTGTGGCTCGCAGTAAATTTCAATTTGATGTGGACTTTCTTTTAAAGAACGAATATTACAGAATTAATGATTATGATTCATTAAATATCGATACAACAGATATTAAAAATCACACAAGCCTTAACATGCATGATTATATCACCGATTGGTCGGAAGGTATAGATATGACTTGGTTGATCAATAAAAAGAACACCATGAAATTTGGTGCATTTCATAAGGATATCGATTTTGCATTGGGAGCAGACTTTAATGAATTATCATTATTAGATAGCACCAATCAATCTCGCGAGTGGGGTTTTTACATTCAGGAAAAATATCGTCCTTCACCTTTATTTATTTTTGAACCGGGCCTACGTATGACCCGATATCAAAATACAAAAAAATGGTATCCTGATCTACGGCTTAAAGCCAAAGTTTTAGCAACAGATCAATTAGCATTTACTCTTGCAGGCGGGACGGTACACCAATTCTTACAGACTGCGAATTTTGAAAATGAAATGATCCGCTTTATTGATCTTTGGTTTCCGACGACCTCAGAACAGAAACCCAGTAAAGCGACTCACTATAATGCGGGGATAGAATATTGGTACAATAACATCCAGTTTACACTCGAGGGTTATTATAAAAAATATGATCATTTGTTGACCATGAATGAAGATATCGGCGGAGCGACCCTCATGTCATTTGTTGAAGCGGAAGGCTACTCAACAGGCATTGAACTTCTTGTAAAGAAAACAACAGGTGATCTCACGGGTTGGGTCGGATATTCCTTTATGAGTACCAAGAAACGTGAAAGTATAGCGGCCGGATACTATCCTCCAAAATATGACCGAACACATAATTTGAACGTGGTTGCTCAATATGATATTGATAAGCGTTGGTATTTCTCATCATCCCTGGTATGGAGTACGGGAAATCCCTATTCACAAATCTATGGCAATTTTCATTATACTGATCCTGATCCAGGAAATTCATGGCTTAATAGCATGGAGATCTATGGGGAACGCAATGGAGAGCGATATCCTCCTTATTTTAGATTGGATGTGGGTATCAACCGTCGCGGTAAGTTATTCAAGCAAAAAGCCACGTATTATTTTCATGTGATCAATGTGACAAATCATCCGAATGTGTTCCTGTATCTTTATCAGGATTATGACGCGCAGTTTGACCCTGAAACAAACACCTCGATCATTTATCGCCAGCCGATCACCATGTTCCCGATCTTACCAACCTTTGGCGTGGAGTTTGAATTCTAATGAAAAAATACACACATATAATTTTGGCAATTTTACTCATTCTTAGCGCGGTCGCATGTTCCGATCTTGAAGAAGTTATTATTTATCATGAACCTGTTTTAAACATTTATGCTAATGTTTCTGTCGCAGATCCTGCGATGAACTTTGTGCACGTTTACCGCACCACAGGGTTTGGCGAACCGGATCGCTATGAAACGGATAGTGTTATTTATCATGAGTTTTACAATGAATCATCCGGTGATACTATCACCTATGAAACCCTATATATTGATACTTCTTATGCGGTGAATGATGCCAAAGTATATTTTCTGCATGGTACGGATACCATCCGCTTCTATGAACACATGCAAGGGATCTATGAATTGGTGGATACATCGGTCAATATTATCGTCGGTGACCTATATGACCTTCGGGTAGAAACGGAAGATTTTGGCGTTGCAACCGCAACAGAGGAAGCATTACCCCCAATAAATTGGAATAATACTCCCCAGGATACAGTTTGGATATCGCTTTCCAACCCTACCGACACCCTGTTTTGGAGCAATACAGGTGGGGCCTATAATGTTGGCTTTTACATGAGTTATAACTATGGTTGGGGATCATACTCTTATCCATTCGAAAATGTTGATGTTCGCGATCCATTTTGGGTTTATGACACCAGTGATTATGATATACTATTTAATCAGGATCCCTTCAAACAATATCTAGATAGGGAATGGAATCCCGACACATTGGAATTAGAGGTTTTAGTTAAAGCATATTCAAGCTCATATCTCGATTATAAAAGCCTTGAACAAATGGCCCTTACGACCGGTTTTATTCGTTATCCAACGCTTAATGACTTCCGAGTGAATATCGACAATTCTCTTGGAGCATTTACGTCAATGTCGGTGTCCGATGAACGTGTCGTGATGTTTGTGAAATAGAAAGTAGTGGTTATTGGCAAAATGAAAGTGCAACGGTATTTTTCAATTTAATCATAGTAGTTTTATTTATATTGAATTTAATATCAGTTAGCGTTTTCAAGCTATTATTTTCTTCCAAATATACAACAAGTTTTTGTGAATTCAGATTCCATTCGGCTAAAACGAAAAAATTAATCCAGTCAGTTGGAAGTAAGATTTCCTCATTTAGAATATTAATCATTCCTTCTCCGGGATGCGTGTTGCTTTCATGGATCTGCCGTAAAAAACAGACCTTGGGAATAAACGGTTTTTGTTCAACATTTTGGTCTGGTTTTTCATAACCACTATAGCGAAGTGAAGCCGCATTGAACAATTCCAATTGACGATCAAGATCTTCAATATTTTCAAAATGCCGACGGTTCCAAAAAAAGCGAGAAAACACACTATTATTGCCTTCAATTGAGCCCTGACTAAAAGGTTTTCTAGGTACAGCAAACACTGGAATAATCATTTTTTGAAGTAAATATATCATCACTCGACTCAAGGTGCGCTTACCGGATACACTACCTATAAAGGTGGAAGCGTTATCTAATTTAAGTACGTCCGGCTTATCAAATTTCTCTAAAAACGCATCACAAGCATCTATAAAGTTATCAACTGTCAAATCCTTTATACGCTTATAATACCTGAACTTTGGGCCTTTTTTCGCAGAGAATCCTACAAAGTGCAAGGGTGTTCCATTTCCTTGAAGATAGCGTCGCTGAATAAAGTCTGCTTCCATTACACGATTGCCTAAATATCCACCATAAAGAGTGTTTTCAGGATAATGAAGATACTTTGCTGCGCCTTTGGCTTTGCCCTTAACATGAGTTGACAGACCTAGATCTTTCATGAGTTGACCAATGGTTCGCAGAGGTGGCGGAGCTTCCTCATAACGCTTCAACCATACTTGGTTGATAGCAGTTGCTCCCGTAAAAAACTCATCTTCTGAATCACATAAATGTTGATGAATATCTAAGATTCGTTCTTCAGTTCTCTTTGTCCATTTCCGGCGATCGCCTTGCTTCCAACCACGATGATCCTCTGTCATATCTTGCTCCGGGGACTGAGTCCATTTAACCACAAAATGACTACTCATGGAAACCAATTTAATAATCTCTCGCTTACTTAAACCTTCTTTAAAATACAGATAATTGACTTTTTCTCTGTACGCGATAAGTTTTTTTTGATCATGACGTTTTTCTTCATTTTGATGATTGTTGTTTTGATAATTTAAACATCTTTTTTGCTTCATGCAACACCCTCTTTAGTGTTGCACTTTCATTTTGCTAATAACCAGTAGTAACTAGTGACTGGTAAAGGGAAAAAGTAGGGGTTGGACATGTCCAACCCTTTTTAATTTATATCAATTAAGTAGCCTCGGGTTTAAACCCGGGGCTACTGATAGTATTAATATAATTATTTCACATGTCATCCTGAACTGGGTTCAGGATCTCTTTGATAATATAATTCCCTGTAGCAATTAATGATTTTAGAATATTGAGATCTCTCCACGTCGGTCGAGATGACAGAAAAGAATTATTGTACACATATAGTAAAAAGACTCGACATGTCGAGCCCCTACATAATTTTAAATATTCACTAGTTACAAGTCACAAGTTACGAGTCACGACTTATCATTTCACCAATAACATTTTTTGCGATGAAACAACGACGCCATCTATCTGCATGACCGCGATATACATACCGCTTGGAATATTTGAACAATCCCAGCTGTAGGAATAACTTCCCGCTGAATGTTGTGAGTTGACCAAGGTGCTAATAAGTCGCCCACTTACATTAAAAACAGATAAACGAACATTTGAGGTATTGGGAATATCAAATTGAAGTGTTGTTTGAGCATTAAAGGGATTTGGATAATTTGGATGAAATGCAAATGTTTCGGGTACGTTTGTAATAGCCGGTTCGATGGGGTTGTCGATCTTGATTGCTTCAAGGGCATCCAGATAAATGATCCGGTCGGCAGACTGATTAGGAGCATAGAACATCAAGGCATCAAGTGTAACATAATCTGCATTGATCGCACCGTCACCATTCGAATAATTTGTCCACAACTCTGCCGAATCGAGGCGAACACTGTAAGCATGCCACGTGTTGTCACCTTCAACCGCTAAGCGTAACGAACTTTCCATTTCACCGTTTTCGTCATCGATCAATACGGCTACTTCCAGTCCGGTTTGATCTGTTTTTAATGCAAAACTGATCTCCCGGCCACGGGGTATTTTTATATTGTTCACGGCCGAGCCACTGCCTGAAAGCAATCGAACGGTCCAATCATTTGAACTACCGACATCATCCTTTAGGATCATTTTTAAAGCATAGTCATTTAAAGATGACGTTTCAAGAGTAGTGGCAGACGAGGACAGGCTTGATATTCCGGTAGAAGAGCCGCTGTAATCGGGCTGTCTGTAGAAATGACCAAGACCGGCTTCAAAATCATCCAACATTAAAGTATCTTCATATTGAAGGAAATTTGTTCTCAATATATCCCAAAGTTCCCGGTGTTCTTCATCGTAACCCAATGCCCACATTCCGGTGCCCATGAGGTTATAAGTAAAAACAAGCTTTTCTTTTGGATCTAAGGATTGAGCATCATTACACCATGCTTGGTACCAGTCGTCACCGCTTTGATAATAGGTATATGGGTCTTCATATTTAGTTGACCATCGTCGACCATAACTTGCATAATAATCCTTTGCCGTTGCGTAAAAAACAGATGATCCTTTAGCTAATGTTGTTGCATTTACCGTAGCTCGTTGAGAATAAGAAACTTTCCATTTATTACCATAATAGGGGAGTCCGAGAATGATCTTAGATTTATCACAAGACCCATAACCTCTGGTGCTGCTTACGATGGTTTGTTCAAGGGTATAGGATGATCCAGTAATGGGTGCACATGGTCCGGTCACTGAAGATCCATTATAAAAATAGGCATAGCCCATAATAAAAACATAATCACAGGCATCAACCAATCCGGGCAGATCCCAGCCGCTCCAGTTGACGGCCGGTCCGGCAAAAGATATTTCCTGTTCGCTTCCCACATTGGTTTTTATATAATCTGTTAACCCTTGCATAAAATTATTCATTGGCGACCCGCGATCTGCGGTCTGCGGACCTTCAAAGTCAATGTTCACCCCATCAAGATTATAAGTGTTGATAATCGATGCGACATTTTCATAAAAGTTATTTGACGCGGTTGTATCATTAATAAGAGCATGAATATCATCATCATTGAATTCTACAACGCACATGATAAGTTTAACCCCGTTTGCATGAGCCGTATTCATCATACTGGTCCAATTACTTGGCCATCCCGAAGGAAATCCCGTAATATTTCCCGCGGTTGTAACCGTAAAATCAAATATAGCGATATGAGATAGCGACGAATAATCAAAATACGCTGGAGCGGAACTGATTTTCCAATAAGGCAAATAGCCGAAAACTGCATGGGTCAAAACCGGCCCATTGGGATCGCGATCTTTTAAGGTATCAACGGCAACAACCATGCTTTTATCAAGCACTGGAATTTCTTTGTCTTGCAAGTGAGCTTCCCATTCGATCTGGTGAATACCTTTATGTTCTTCAAATGATTGTGCATAAAGAAAAGCTGAAAAGAAAAGGCAGAATAAAACAAAAAAGCATTTTTTCATACTTCGATCTCCTGAAAGATGTCCATGGTATATTGGGTGTCAAGTTGTTTACGGGCCCGGATGTTTCCCATTTGTTTATTCATGATATCGGAGATCTCTCCGGGAGCGGCATTTCGTAGTTCTTCAGTAAGTTCATTATAGGCGTCTTTCAGCATTTGCATTTCGAT
This sequence comes from uncultured bacterium, assembly GCA_964395205.1. Taxonomy (GTDB): domain Bacteria; phylum Fidelibacterota; class Fidelibacteria; order Fidelibacterales; family Fidelibacteraceae; genus M50B103. The sequence continues at coordinate 9,638 of CAYNBL010000031.1, forward strand.
CTGCTTTAGGCTTTCTACAAAGATCTGTTCCTGATTCTTTAAATTTTGTTCTTCCATTAGAAGCTTGATCACAAAATTACGGATCTTATCATCTTGAATTTTATCGGGAATATGGCCGGCCACAATGGCAATATTTTTTTCTAGTACTTGAAGAATGCTCCCGAGAACCTGTTTAAGAAAAGGATGCTTATACAATACAGGCGAAAGATATCTTACCCCGGCCTTGCGAACCGTTATGTTGCCATTTACCAAAAGTTGAAGTAAAAAATATTCAGCTGATTCACCCTGGTTCTTAAATTGTTTGGGTTTTTCGCCCATAAAAATATTTTTTTCTTCACGACGGCCCGGACGATTTTGACGGTTCAGTTGATTAAGCAAAGTTTGTTCATCCACGAGAAATAATTTTGCGATCTCGCGAGCAAACATTTCCCGGTAGACGGGATCGGAAAAATTTCGAATATTTTCAAGCAGTTGAGTAATGGTTTCGGATTTAATTTTTGCTGACATGGTTGCCGGTTGATAGTATTGACGTAAAAAATCAAAAAACGGTAAAGCCGAAGCTTCTTTTTTAAAGAATCCTTCAGAACCTTCTTTTTGTAAATAGCTATCTGGATCTTCGCCATCGGGAAGAACAAGAACACGACATTCCAGTTTCTGAGACGAGACAGAAAAGCCGGTTCTTACTGCCGCTTTTTGCCCGGCATTATCACTGTCATAACACAAGATGGCTTCATCGGCAAAACGCCGTAATAGCCGTGCATGCTCGTCGGTAAAGGCTGTCCCGGAACCGGCAACAACATTAATATAACCGTGCTGATAGAGTTGCAGAAAATCCATGTAACCCTCTACAATAATGGCTTTTTTTTGTTTGCGAATATTGTCACGGGTAAGATGAAGGCCGTAGAGGATCTTGCGTTTATTATAAATAGGTGTTTCAGGTGAGTTTAAATATTTTGCGTCCTTCTTATCATCGGTCATGAGGCGGCCGCCAAAGCCAACAGCATTAGCACGATCATCAAAAATAGGGAACATTACACGACCACGAAAACGATCGAAAAGTCGCCCATCCTTTTCAGAACGTACGGCAAGTCCGCTTTTCAAAATCAGCTCGGGAGGATAAGACTGAGAAAGTTTTGATACCAGCAGATCCCATGATTCGGAAGCATAACCAAGCTTAAAAGCCCGAATGGTTTCTTCACTAAGCCCACGAGAAAGCAAATAATCCAAAGCGATCTTACCCGATGGTTTAAAAAGCTCCTGATAATAAATATCGATGGCTTGAACATGCATTTCGCGCAGTTTTCCGGTATCACTTTGTTCTTGTGGAGATACGTCTTCAAATTCCAGGGGAATACTTGCGCGCTCGGCAAGCTGTTTGATAGCTTCGATAAAACTTAACTTTTCGTATTCCATCACAAAATTCAACACGTTCCCGCCAACACCGCAACCAAAACAATGATAGATCTGCTTGGATGGACTTACGGAAAATGATGCCGTTTTTTCATCATGAAAAGGGCAGCGAGCCCAGAAGTTGGTCCCTTTTTTCTTAAGCGGAAGATAAGACCCGACAACATCCACGATATCGTTGGAATCTTTGATCTTCTCTATAGTGAATTCAGGTATTTTTGACATTTGGTAATTTACACTTCAGGCAAGGAAATGAAAAGGTTTTAGTAAAGACAAAAGAATAAAGTATGGGGATTAAAGATTTCCGTATTACCGTGGTTTTGATGGGACTTTGGATGCACCGTTCACAAATACAGTGTAGGATGTTTTTTTATAATCAATGAGCTCATTCAGGTAATTCCAACTATCCCAGACAAAACGCTCTGTTTCGAGCAATTCACCGTTAAAGCTCACGCTTAGACTAATTCCATCGCTCAAGGCTACTTCACGTTCAAAAGTACTGCGATCGTCATCTATGACTTCTCTCATTGAAGGGTCTGTAAACTGAAGTAATGACCACGGGATCCGTAATGTGATCACATTATCATCAATTCGCACACCATCTAAAGAGCTGCAATCATTGATCTCTCTTGCAGTTCGTATTAAGCCAATTTCCTGATAGCTCCATTCATAGAAATTGGTTTTCCAGCGGATCGGGTTCCATAGTGCATTATCGGTGGCGATCGAATGGTAAAGCTGAGAAGCAGAGGATGTATAATGCCAAATACCAAAAAGATCGTATGCTTGTGTGACGAACATAGGCGAAATATTGGAGTTGTTTACCGCCAAGAGAAATTCAGCCCTGTTTTGAATATGTTGTTGATTAAGCAATAGCGATTCACCAAGATCCGGTCTATATGTATCAAATGCAACCCAAACCGTATCACTGGGCAATAAAGGCCGGTCCAGTTCAATTTTTGCATAAAAATAGGCATTATCCATATCACCTTTAACGCTTTGTAGTTCACCCGTACCCGTACTTTCAGTCCAGCGCGAGTAATCAGGATCAGCTTCTTTAAAACCTATCATGCCATAGTTTTGTTCGGGAGATGTAACGTTTTGCCAATAATGTCGTCGCGTAGCATCTGAACCAAAAGGCGCTGTTATCCAGGAATTTTTAAACCATTCATCGATCCAGGAAAAAACCAGACCACCGGCACAGCCGGCATCATAGATATTATTCAATAAGCGCACATTGATCGCGCCCTGCTCACACTCACTAAATCCGCCATGATGCATACCGCTAAAAGCAAAATGTGCATTTCCCCAGCTGGATGGCACACCAAATTCAGCGATCAATAAGGGAATGTTATCATAATGATCATTGAGGTCATGTAAATAACCAAGATAAGAATTCGGACCAACTGAATCCGAGTAAGTTTGATATCCGGGATCTTCACTAATGAAGTCCGGATAATAGGGATAAGCATGATAGCTTATAAAAAATCCTGCGCCCGCATGATGGCAATTGATCATTGATAAATCCAAGGTTGCAATATCTTCTTCCGTTCGTTCGGGATCTTCCGTTGGATGAGTAATTGGATCCAACGTCGGCCAGGAACTGACGCTCACCGGACGTTCGGTTTGATATATGCTTCGTTGATAGTTTACAAGATGATCTACCCTTGCCGTCAGCCAGACTGCAATTGGAAGAGCATTCTCAATGCTGATCGATTCGCCGATAAAGTTTGTTGTATCAGGATAGTTAACCTCAAGAAGAATAACTTCCCATGGATGTATCTCGCGACCAATGATATAGCCAAATAACCAAGGCGATACATCGGTTTCAAACGTTCCATAGGCTCGTCCATAACGATGATCGATCACTCTGTCTCCATGAAGGCAATCAACGACTTCTTCAATATCCGCATCAAATTTTTCGGTTTGAGAGACGACCAGATCATCTTCATATTCTTCATCTAACCAAACACCCTGTATCAAATAGATAGGGTTATCGGGATTTGCCAAATTATAATTTTCAAGTTCTTCATAAAATCGAGGATAATGCAAGGTGTAGGTTCTTATATAATTCAAACCGGCATCAGCTATTTCCTGAAACCAATTAATATATTGCTCGCGAGTTGCTGCCAATTCTCCCGGCTGTGTACCCGGTACGGCAACACCAAGATTGATTCCCTTGAGGAAGATCGGTTCATACGCACCATTTTTAAATACTTTTAAATACTCACCTTCGGCGATAAAGGGCAAGGCGACAATTTCGTTGATATAATAACGATTAGTAATTCCCGGTATTAATTTTACATTTTCAATAAGTGCAGTACTTCCATCTGAAAAACTAACATGAAGATCATAACCCGCGGTCTCTATATATTGCGGAATAAATTGATCGATCGGGGCCGGACTAACCATTGAAGCATTATGGTCAATGACAAGAATTTTTATACTGCTGACATGATCGGCGACTTCAAGCCGAATAATATATAATCCAAGGGGTAAGGGACGCCCATTATCGTCATTGGCCTGCCAAACGATCTGTTGCAAACCCGATGGTCGTTGAGCAAGAGAACGTGAAGATACTTTTTCGCCACGGAGATTATAAACATTAAGACTGACATCCCCGGTCTCGAGCAAATAAAAAGGAAGTACGGCAGATCCTTTTGAGGGGTTTGGGTAAGAGGGAAAAATACGTGAATAGTTCATATCGGAATTTGAAATAGTTGCAGTAAATACCCCGCTTGAATCGGTGACAACATAGTCTAGGATCGTGCTTTCACCAGCGAGCGTTATATTGATATTGGCATTGATAACCCCGCTACCATATTGATTGATGAGCAGCCCTTCAATCTCAGCCGAAAGGGGAGTGAAGATAATTAGCAATAATGAGATATAAATTAAACATTTTTTCATAATAGCGGATTATACAATCCTGTTTTTCCCTTCTTGACCACGTAAGATCCGCAAACAATTTTCTACTGCCATTATAGCTAGGGTATTTCGCACCTCAACGGTCGCGGAACCCGTATGGGGTGTTAGGACAACATTTTCAAGATCTGAAAGGCCGGGTGTTAGCGCGGGTTCACTTTCGTAAACATCCATTGCCGCACCGGCAATACGTTTTTCTTTCAATACGCGGACAAGTTCTTTCTCGTCCACTACCGGACCACGTGAAGTATTGATGAGATAAGCAGTTGGCTTCATCATTTTAAATTCTCGTTTAGAGATAAGATGATGATTCTCAAGACGGAGAGGAACATGTAAGGAGATAAAATCGGATTCACGGATCAGTGTATCTTGGTCAACATTCTCCGCATTTAATTCATTATCCAGAATTGGGTTGGGTTTTCCTGAATAGAGTACCCGCATATTGAAACCTTTGGACATAAGAGCAAAAGCCGTACCGATACGACCGGTACCAATTGCACCGAGTGTTTGACCCTTAATATCGCCACCTAACATAAGCATTGGCATCCAGCCGGTAAATTTTCCCTCACGGGTGAATGTATCGGATTCCGGAATTCGTCGGGCAATGGCAAAAAGTAATGCCCAAGCAAGTTCGGCGGTGCTTTGGGTGAGAATGCCGGGTGTATTACAAACGGCGATGCCTTTTGATGCGGCATAATTAAAATCGATATTATTATAGCCTACTGCCATATTGGAAATAACTTCAAGATGTGGAGCCGAATCGATCAAGATAGGATCAATTTTATCATCGAGCAGACAGATCAAACCATGAACATCTTTTACGCGTTTTCTGAGATCTTCAGGAAAGAGTGGTTTTTCTTCGTAAAGAATATCTACATTAAATTCAGAATTCTTAAGCAAATCTATTCCCACATCGGGGATTATGCGGGATAAAAATATATTTTTTGACATTTGGCACCTATGTAAAATCACAAGGTTGTTGATTAGCCTGGCATCTCGACAGTCTCTTTAATTTCTTTAACCATAGCATCAATCTCATCACCAATCATGCGGTTTAAGAAGAGATTGGTCCAACGGGTGCTGATATTCTTTCCGGCATCGATCGTTATACTAAAATTCAATACCACGGGACCATTACCTTCAAACTGCCAGACAGTTTCAGCTACATCACGACCATTAAAAGAAATATAGTCATGGACGGTAAAATCTACAGCAAGAGTATATATACAATCACCGGTGGCTACGTTCGGACCTTCCCAAGAGTAGCCGGCGCCACCTTCAATAGGTGTAAAAACAGTAGTGGTATCCTCTGTATTCCACATAGGCCAAAGATGATTTTCGTATAGCTGAATGATCTCATCTTGAATTGTATAAGCAGGTGCCGCAATTTCGTAGTTTTTTTCCAATGTTGCTGATTTTGGCAGAAAAACTCCAACCAAAAAGAAAAGGACAATACATCCTAATAATAAGAGACCGAGTACTTTTAAAAATTTCATTCCAATGCTCCTTACTTAAAAAAGCTGTTTGTTAAAATTAATGTAATTCTTTTTTCTTTTCGATCTTGTAGTAATAAACGATCAATGCAATACCACCCAAAACCATGAAAAAACTTAATAATTGACCCATGGTTACCCAACCAAAAAGGAACCCGAGTTGTGCATCCGGTTGACGGAAGAATTCGCAGAAAGTACGGAATATCGCGTATCCGATGAGTAAAACACCAATGCGGACAGATCCCGCCGCATTTTTCTTATGCAACCAAAGCATAATAAGAAATAGCAGCAATCCTTCCGTAAGGGCTTCGTAAAGTTGTGAAGGATGTCGGGCCTGTATATAACCGGCTTCGATATACTGACGAATGATCTTCAAGGGTGTATCAAAAGATAAACCCGCTTCTCCGGGGAAATACATGGCCCACTTGACCTCGGATACCCTTCCCCAGAGTTCGCCGTTCAGGAAGTTCCCCAGACGTCCAAAAAAGAGACCCAGGGGAGCGACCGTGACAACATAGCCGCCTAAGTCGAAAAAATTCTTTTTATACTTTCGGGTCCAGATCCACCCGCCAATAATGCATCCCAATAAACCACCATGAAAAGACATTCCGGAAAATCCGACCAGTTTACCATCCATAAATGGCCAAATGATCTGAAGTGGATAATCAATATAATGACCCAAATTGTAAAATAAAACATAACCCAATCGAGCACCGATCAAAAGAGCAATGATCAACCAGGAAAACAAAGAATCAAACTCACTGTTCGTCAGATCCACTTTATTTTGTTTGATCTGTCTGCGCATAAAGATCAGGAAAAAAACAAAACCCAGCACATACATCAAACCGTAATAGCGCAATTGAAAATTACCGATCTGAAAGAGATAGGGCTGTATATGATGAATTGAATGTTCCAGCATGATGATCCTAATTTTACTGTGGCGAATATTACAAAAAAAAGAATAAACTAAAAAGATAAATTTATCCACTGCCTGATGCTTTAGAGGGGTTAAAGAGTAAGCTTAGCTTTTATTCGTAGAGTACGATATTGACATTATTTGGATCTTGAAATTTTAGAAATTTCGTGCCATTTGGCAAGGCAGCGCTAATATATTTTATATCATTATTTACAAGAACTTCCTTTTTTGCTTCCAGGTCAATATGGCGAAACATAATAGAAGTTGATGAATCCTTATTGTCCGGGACGGGGATATCTGTGCGATATACCAATTCTATCATGAAATTATCCGCATTTTTCAAAAAAGTAAGTTCTATGTCATTATTAGGTTTTTGATTCCCTTCAACTTGAAAATCTAAAATATTCTTAAAAAAATCGACAGAGGCATCCATGGACTGAACGCCGATCATGATAAAGCTATTGTTCATTTGTTTTTCCTTGAATTAAAAATAGGTTTTCACTGCAAATTCAAATTGATTGATGAAAATATCTTTGAATACGCTGATGTTATTTTGTTCATAGAAAATCAGCATTGCCTTTTTGTATTCTACAGAATCAATAGTTCTGAACGAAAGGGGGCAGTAGACATTGTTAATTAATATTGCATTGCTAATAATGCGAGCAGTACGCTTATTTCCATCGCTAAATGCCTGGATATAAGATAAAAGCACCAAGGCAAGCAATGCTTTTTCAAAGACATTGATGCGTCCGTTAATAAGCTTACACATATTCTCTAAAGCTTCTCGTATTTGGTGTTCATTATCAAGGGGTTTATAGTTAGTCCCTGAAATGCCCATGCGTCGTTTTCGGATATTTCGTTCAACACCAAGATCTTTCATCAAAATACTATGAATATCTTCAATACATGAGACGGTCAATAATTTCGTATAGTCAGGATTTGCCACAATAAAATCAATGGCAGTCTTATGATTAAGTAGCATGATCGCTTCATTTTTAGATTTTCCCTTTGCTCGTTCTTTTTCTTTGAGTAAGTGTTCTGTTTCTAATAGTGAATAGGTATTTCCCTCAATTTGTGATGATTTCCAACTTAAGTCAATTGCTAGCCGTTCAAGTTCTTTTGCATATTCCGTGTCTGATAAATTTGAAATATTATCTTTGAACTGTTTTTGGAGATCATCTAAATACATCAGTTCTTTTTCGGTGAATAATTGAGCAGTGCATAATACATCGTCTATCAAGGAAAAATTGTAACTATCCCGGATTGTCCGCTCATCAATTTCTTTTTCAAAATAGTTTGCAAGATTAATGGAATAAAGCAACTCATATGTCGGAGAAAGAAGGTATTTTCTCCCTCTTCCATCTCCCTTAAAGATGATTAATTTTTCAATAATGAGTTGTGTTAAAATTCTTTTCAGCGTGGCATAGCTTATATTCAAATTTACACTATCATGAATTTCTTTTGATGAAAGCGAAGGATTCATTTTAATAAATTCGAGAACTTCATGTTTGTTGTTTGTTGCCATTTTGTTTGACCTCATGTCGTTGTGGCTCATTGTAAGGGCGCATATAGCTCAAATATGCGGCGTAATGAGCTACAATGCAAGATATAATGAGCCGTAAACTGACAAAATGAACAATATGGATCATATATAAATAAATTGAAGCTCAAAAATCACTGGTAATGAGCTTTAAATCCATTCTCGGTGGGCTATAAACCATGGGGATATTAAGAATCACGGCATAAGAGTGATTTTGTTCTTTCTAGCTCATGCTTTAGATCTTACGGAATTATTTCACCTCGGATTTTGCTATTAGGCCATAAAAAGGTAAATTTATCCTCCATAACCACGGTAGTGGAGGAAGATCAAAGCCCCCCCAAAAAAACAATTCACATAGTAGAAGATTCAGGAGATAAGATCAATAATTTACAAAAGAGGCAAAAAGCATAAAGATAAAAGTAAGAGAGTGTAATTTTTATGTTTTCAGCTTTACACATTTACCCAATCTTCAAGATGCAATCCTTCAACCCTCGAGAATTCTTTTATGTTGTGAGTGACCAATATGCCCTTTTGAGCTTTGACAATAGAGGCAATAATTAGATCATTTGGACCAATGGGAGTCCCCTTATGTTCGAGTTGTGCCCGGATTGTTGAATATTGGACAGCTGCTTCCGAATCAAAATTGGCAATTGGGAAAGCATCTAGAAATTGTTGAACCGTTCTGCGATTCTCAATCTTTCTTTGACTTTTTTCAACACCATATAATAATTCAGCCTTTACAATTGAAGGTATCATAATCTGTCCGGGACTATTGTTTCGAAAATGCTCTAAAATAGAAGGATATTTCCCGTTTAGATAGTATATACAGGTATTGGTATCAAGAAAATTCATTATAATGGCCCCCGCCTGATATCATCATGAGGATTTAACGATGCGGGTTTTTGGAAGGATTCATCATCGATCGATCCATGTAAAGCGAAGAAATTCTTGGGATACTGATGTTTCATCAGATTTTTAATATTATTACCAACCCATTTGGAGATCGAAACCTGATCTATTTTTGCAAGTTTTTCCACTTGTTCAAGTGTCTCCTTGTCAATGTATAGCGATATTTGCGGCATTTTTATCTCCTTTCTTCATTTAACATAATCTATAAGAAGATAAAAAGCAAGTATAAAACATACTTGTCCTGTGGTGATCTATATAATATCAAGATTATTTGTAAAATGAAACACGCAATAAAATACTGTGCTGATCATCACGCTATTTCACTCTTTCATAGTTCATTTTAAACAGCTCGGTTTGTCGGTCATTTTGTTCTACACCCAGATCATAAGCTTTTTTATAGTTCTTCTTCGCGAGATTCATCTGGCCATTTGTTTCATAGGCTTCACCCAGACTGTCATACACGTTCGGAGAGTCAGGATAGCGCTTGGTATTCGCCTTGAAAACCGTGATTGCATTCTCAAAATCTTCATTCTGAAGGTAGGTATAACCGACAATATTCAGGAGATTTTCCGGTGCCGTGGTATCAACCCCGTATTTTTTAGATATTTTTACATAATGTGCATCAATGGCATTAAGGCCCTCAGCTATGACGGCATTCGGTACCAGCCAGTCTGAGAAAACGAATCGCAATCCTTTAAAAATACTTATGTAGGGGATGGTATTGTGATTTTCGGTTTCCAAGGTTACATAATCAAAATGGAAATTCGGATCTGCCCTTTCTTCTATGATTGAGGCAAATCCACTCAATGCTTCCAAATATGCCGGTTCGGCGCCCAAGGTCATATAGAAATAGATAGGATCGGGATAGACCGCCTTCAATTTTGCCTTCGTCTCATTTACCATGTAGTTGTCCGCATACTGTAAAAAAGGACTGATTGCTATGAAAGCATCAAATAGTTCAGGTTTTTCCAAAAGAGTATAAGATACAAAGACTCCGCCGAAAGAATGGCCGATCAAGGTATTGTAAGAGGAAGTCCGATATAGCTTGTCGATCTCCGGAATAAGTTCCTCAGCAATGAAAGCTAAAAATTTATTTGCTCCTCCCGTCGTGGGCATATTTTCTACATGCTCGGGTGAAAAATCACGATTTCTGTCGATATTCTGAATTGCCACCACGATCATTTGGGGCATTTCCCCAATATTGGACAGAAATCTTACAGCGCCTGAAGCATGGTGGAAGTGTGCATTCCCATCCAGAACATAGAGCACCGGATAGTGTTGATCACTTTCGTCATAATCATCCGGCAGGTAAATGGACATGACACGGTCTTCACCCAAAACCTCTGACTGCAGAGTGATCTCATGACCTAAATTGATCATATTTTCCTGGGCAGCAAGAAAGCCGAATGATAATAGAATGAAAACAATGAATTGAATCATAAACATCTTTTTTTTGTGTTTTAACATGTTTTTCTCCGGGTATTGATCATTATTTATTTATTAGCGAATAATTTTCCCTGGCTATAAAATTAAGCGGGTATATTTCTGTCATTCGTTTTGCATAGTCTAAGAATAACTGCTTATTATTTTGAATATCCCAGTATTCAGTATAAACAAGAAAACCGGGAAAATCGGGGTATATGGGAAGTTGAGCAAGCAGTAATCCGGCAAATTCCCCTATGGCTTGTTCCTGATCATTAAGTTGATAAAGTTGCATTTTTACTTTTTCAAAATCCAGGAGCATGTTATTCAAGATGTCTCTATTCTCAAAGGAAGTAGACGTTTCGTCTACTGACATGTTAATCGTTTTGCCGGGGGTGAAGATCAAAGGAAGTACGAAATTTGGAGTGATCTGTACCAGATATATTTCCGTATCGGGAATGTATATTTTTGTTTTCAAGACGCCTGATTTAACGGGAAGTGTTTGATAGTCAGCATTCCGGGGATAATTATACAAAGAAATTTGAGTAATATTTTCAGGAACAAAAAGATTGAAATTAACGGGTTCCATATAGTTGTATTTGTATTCAAAAAGACCGTCATCAACATGTTTTCTGCTTTTTATTAAACCGTTGCCGTAATAATCAAAACTTTCAACTGTGATTTCAACAATGGATTTCGCATCATCACGGACCTCATTAATGCGCTCCAATTGTTTGTCTTCATTGTAGTAATACT
>CAYNBL010000032.1:0-13450 GCA_964395205.1 uncultured bacterium
ATGGGGGGCTATTTAGACAAATAAAGGTCAGTTAATTTAATTTTTATATTGTCTTTTATTCCAGGATGATTTCTAAGTTTATTTTTTAGATCAGTGAACCTTCCTTCAAGTGGATTTGTTGTATTAGGCATATTTAATTCAGGGTGTTTTTGATATGTAAATAAATAGGGCGTATTTGTCTTTAAACTTCTATAAGCACTTCTCAATCTTTTGTGTGTATAATGCCATTTCCCTGTTTCAGGATTGGTCGTTCTTTCCTTCAAATATTCTTTCCATTTTATATACCAATCATCTAATACATAAACCCAAGATTCTTCATTAATACTTGATAACGTTAATGATATTTCTCTTAATTCCTTACTTGCTTCTACTTTAGGATTTTGCGTTAAATAACGTCGTATAATAGCTTGTTGATGAAAGTGACACATTTGCATTGGAATCCCCGGAAACGCCGTAAATAAGCCTTTTCTGCCATCACAAACAATACCTCTTATCTCCCATCCTTGAAACCTAAGTTTGTTTATACCCTGTTTGTAAAGCTGAATTGTTTCAGTGTTGACATAGCTTCTTAGAGCATATTTATGGCCCCAATGATCGTAGAATACCATTACTCCAAAACCTCGTCTAAAATAGGTTGTATCCATGATAATTATTGTTTCTGATGCTGGAATTATAGGAAATATTATCTCGTATTCACTTATCTTGGAACGAATGGTTTTAATGCTGATTTGATACTTTGATTGAAGTTGTTTTAGGCTCTGTTTGCCATCAAAATAATCCCGTAATAGATCCCGAGAAAGTCTTTTTATATTTCTTGATCTACTAGAAAATCGATGGTTACAATCAAGGCATTTATAGCTCTGTTTTTCTCTCTTTTTACCATTCTTTTTGGTATGGTTTTTACCACATTTTGGACATCTTTTTAGTCATCTTTTTATTTGTAAAATAAGAAATCTTATTTAATAAACTATCATTCAATTATTTATAGCGTTTTTAGCCCCCCATTTTTACCATTAAGCCCTAAAAGGAGATAAACCGGTCAACTATGGGAAAAACAATTCAAATAAAAATATCCTTAATAATTGTTGGATAAAACTTTCATGGACTGATGATATTTTAGATATTCTCAAAACTTCAATAGAAGAAAGAGGTAAAGAAAAAATACCAGAAGATGTAATACGTTTAAAGGTTTTGCTTTGTTGGTTAAAAAATATGATTTATTCAAAAAAGGTACGCACTGATGTTAAGAATCTTTCAAAACAGATGATTGATAACGCTACTGAAGTACTTACAAGTCATTTAAATAGATTATCGGTAGAAAGCCGCACTTGGTCAAAAAAACAAAATATTAATTCTTCAATAATACATTCTTCTGTACCTAAAAGAGTTTTATATGTTCAGATGTTGCCAAATCTTTCCCTTACGATACAGGGAAAAACAAGATCAAAAAACTATTATGAAAAAATATTTGTACCATTTGGGGCTTATCCTGATCAGGTTTATCACCTGATATATATGGCAGCTCGGGATATTTATAAAAAACACTTTGATAACCCGAGTATTTACCAAAATAAAAAGAAAAAATTAACAAAAGAACGCCTAAAAGTAGAAGAAAACATAGAACCTCTATTGTTTTTTGTATATAAGTATAAGTTTCAACTTCAAGTTATGCTTTCTTCAATCAAATTAGTTAAAAATGCTAATATCGTTGAAGAAACACGAGAGCATATTAGTGAAAAAGCAGCAGAACAAGTACATAAAATATTGGAACCAGAAATAACAAAGGGCGATATATAAATTCAAGGTATAAAATGTAAATCTATGTGCGAACTACTTGACTTTTCATTTAACAAGCCTGTTAATACAACAATTACCTTTACCGGGTTAAGAGAACGCGGTAGAATTCATCGTGATGGGTATGGTACACTTCGACAATATAAGAAGTATTTACGCTTGGGTACTTTTCTCCCTTTGGGTACAACAGATTCTGAATATGCATTTTGCTCAAAGCAAATGAAGTTGAAACTAAATGATAAGCTTAAGTGGAATAGTAAAATCGACACATATTTATTTAATAAAAGTATTCCCATGTTTTTTTCTGGAATGCTTTCCGGGCAAAGGGCGCTAGATATTGGCTCTTACGAAAGATTAATATGGCATATAAAATTTGCTGTTAATTATATGGAGAAGAAAAATGGATAATAAACTTTTAAAACAACTCGAATTAAAGTCAACTGAAGAATTAAAGGAACTTTATAATTCAGAAAATAAAAACTTATTATCAGAGGACGTGATAGAGATTATTGAAATTATACTGTGCGGAAGAGGAGTACTTGATCCAAGTACTCTAAATGAAAATATAATTGAACAGCCAAATAAAGATCCTATGACAATTAATATGGATAGTGATTCTAAAAATAATGATAATACTTATAAAAATGCATGTTCTATTTGTTCACAAAAATTAACTTTTAGAAACTCGTTTGAAGATAATGGTCAAAAAATCTGTAAAGAATGTCTAAGTAAGAAATATCTCTCCCCAAAGCCTGAAATTGATAAGAACTCTTCACATGAGGATGCTCAGAATAATGAATTTAGCAAAGAAAATGAAAAAGAGGATGATAATATTGCAAGTATAGAAAGAACAACAAGTCCTGAAACTAAAGAATTTTTAAAAAAGAATAAAAACAAACGGCGTATTAGTTTTATAACCGTATTAAAACTTATTATATATATATCGTTGGGAATTTGGATTATTACTTGTATTGCCAATGATATAGAAGAGGGCAAATTACCCTATGGACATTATTCTTATCATACAAATGTAATGGGGATAAATTTCACTGGGGGGTTTGAAATTGAAAAGGATGGTACTTTCTACTGGAATACTTATTCAGAAAATATGTCGAACCAATCTGGCTCAGGGACATGGAAGCTAGTTAATGCACACACTATTCAATTAAAATTTAGTGATGGTACTCTAAAACGAATACACTTATTGGATGATAATCTTAGATTCACCTATAATGGGCAGGAATACCACAAATAGTTAACCTATCTTTTAATTGTTTTTTGTAAATAATTGCTAACCTTCCCCACCCTAAATAACAAAATCTTTTTTACCAGCCACATTTTGGTACACATGAACCTTAAAATCCGCATGGATAAGTAATCTAACCAATCCTAAACTCCTGTAAAATAACACTTTGCCACAGCTAAAACATTACCGGGCAGTTTTTGGTCACCTACCTCTGTAACTTATTGATTATCAGCAGTGAACAGAGTACTTAAAATCCCTGGGTGTTTAAATAATTCTTCTAAAACAATAAATAACAATACTATAGATGTATAAATACTTTGTCTGTAAATTTGGCAAAATCATTTCAAGAAATTAATCTCATGAATAGATCTTTCCAGCCTTCGCTAAAGCTTCGGCTGGCAGGCGACTACGCTCGGGATGACAGTTTTGCTTATCATTTTATTGAAAATTGTGTTTTCTTCTATTCTTTCTCGACCATCCGGCAGATCCTCTTCCCGACCCCGAAAAAATCGGGGCGGGATTCGGACGCCAGCCGGAAGGTCTTCCATCTTCCGTCTTACGATTCACGTCTCACGTTTTACGTCTTACGTTTCACGCCTGCCTGGCGTAGCTCGTAGAGCGTAGACTGGTAATCTGTGGTTTGAATTATTTCAACAACATCATCTCATGAATAGATCTTTCCCCGAAGTTTCGGGGCTCAAGATGACATAAACGTTTATTGTTTTAATTGACTTAGTGACTTTGCCTTCTTTGTGCCTTTACACCTTCGCCAAGGCTACGGTGCACAAGTGTGTGAGGTCTTTCCCGATCACCAGTCACTAGTTACCAGTTACCAGTCACTAGTTACTTCACTATACAATATCCCTTAGCTTTCAATTTAACTTTTCCATGTTCCACAACACCCGAAGTTCCATCGGAGAATACAGTCGTCTTTACATCGATCTGATATGTTTGCTCCGTATTGCTATAGTTCATCAGGACGAACCAGGTTTCGTTACGATAGCGACGAGAGAAGCCACCTATGGCTTTGGTATCGGCGATCTGGTGAAGGTCACCATGAGTCAGGACGGGAGAGTCTTTGCGGAATTTGGATAGTTTTGAGATCAAATTATAGGTCGGCCAATGAATATTGTACCAATTTACCGTCGTTTTACCGGATAAGCTCAATTTTGGAGGATCACGAAGTTCCTCACCGCAATAGATCATGGGAATACCGGGAGCGGAAAAAATAGTGAATAGAGCGAGATGATGATCTTCGACACCCATGCTTTTCATTGCTCGCGGTGTTTTATGGTTTTCGGCATAATGAAGTATTTTTGAACCTTCGGGATATGCTTTTATTTCCTCCGCAAGTGTTGCACCGATCAAGCGTGCATCTGCTTTGCCATCCGAAATATCTCTGAAGGCTTCATATAAAGCATCACCATTGACTGCATCCAATCCAAAAAGTAAATGTTTGGCCTGTGTACCATCTGATAGCAGAAAAGGTTCTTGACCTGTATCAGTAAAATGATCTCTGAACTCCTGAAAGACTTCGGCATCCACATTTTTACTACCACTCAGCCTAAAAGCATCAACGCCTTGTTCCAACCAGAAATCAAGATAGGATTCCATTCTCCCGCGAAGGGAAGCATTATTCATATCAAAAGCAAAAACATCTTTATTTTTATATCCTATAGGCTGGGTCATCTTTCCCTGATCGTCCTTTTGATAATAAGCGGGGTAATCTCTAACCCAGGAATGATCCACAGCGGAGTATGTGATGGGCACATCAAGCATGAGTTTGATGTGATTACGGTGTAACATGGAACGCAAAGATGAAAATTGGGTCATGGAACCATAGCGGGAATTGGTGGTAAAATAATCACGAACAGCATAAGGAGAACCCTGTGGACCCACTTTTTGACTGTTCCCGATCGGATGAATAGGCATTAGCCATACCATATTAATCCCCAGTTGATTTAACCGGGATGTCATGTTTTGCATGCCGGTAAAATTTCCACCTGTGAAATGACGCGGAAACGCTTCATAAATGATCAGATCATTTGCATATCCCGGACTTTCATGATATAAAGGCATGGAATAATAATACAACTTTTTATCTATCAGGCAGGTATCACTGATGTTCTTTTGGATCTTCAGTTCATGAATGCCAAAAGATTCATCAACAAATTCATTACGGATCACAAGTTCGTTGTAATCATTTTCCATTAAAGAAGGTGTGATATCAAACACATAACTTTGAGTATAATTGACTTGGTCAAGTAAGGTGCCGTTCAGCCAGATAAGCGATGGACTGGCAACCGTATTGCAGGAGAGGTAATAACAGGCAGTGCTGTCGAGTTCACCCACTCTAAAGCGCTGTTTATGCCAGCGATAACGGGCATTTGGCATTTGCCAGTCATCCCAGGTAGATCCCGAAAAATTTGTACTGGGGAATTCATTGAACCAGACATTGGTGATCCCCTCAGCATCTTCGTCATAAATAGTGATCCATTTGTCGGTAAGAACAGGTGGATCGGGAATGATCTTTTCTGAGCAAGAGAAAAGTAATAATATTGCTAGTAGAACTAAAATGCTAATTGATCTTATTTTCATTGTGTTGCTTAACTCCTAAACCACTAAACTTTCTTTACGATATAAATAAATCCTTCCCCGAAGCTTCGGGGCTCAGGATGACATTTACCTTATATAAAAGGTTCTTGTAAAAATAGATAAAAAATACGAAATTCAAAACGCTTATGACATATAATGAAAGAATCTATGAATAAATTATTTATCATCGATGGTATGGCTATCGCTTACCGGGCACATTTTGCTCTGATTCGCAATCCTTTGGTTACTTCCGATGGACGGCATATTTCAGCTGCATACGGCTTTTTGAACGCTTTACTGAAGATCGTTAGAGATGAATCTCCCGATTATCTTGCCGTTGCTTTTGATTCCAAAGAAAAGACTTTCAGACATAAAAAATATCCCGACTACAAGGCAACACGGGAAAAAATGCCTTTTGAAATGCGTCCGCAGATCCAGTGGATCAAAGATATTCTTGCGGCAATGAATATTCCCATGATTGAGATCCCGGGTTTTGAAGCGGATGATATCATCGGCACGCTGGCCCGCCGCGCCGAATCGGAAAAGATCGATACCTATATGGTCTCGGGTGATAAAGATTTCATGCAATTGGTGAATGATCATATTTTTCTTTATGCACCGGCAACCGGGAAACGGCCTCTGACCATTTATGACTCAGAAGGTGTTAAAGAGAAGTGGGGCGTTCCACCGGAAAGTATTATTGATCTGCTGGGATTAATGGGCGATAGCTCAGATAATATCCCGGGAGTGAAAGGTGTGGGCGAGAAAACCGCTGTCAAATATTTAAAGACATACGGTTCACTTGAAGCGACTCTAGCAGCCGCACCTGATATGTCGAACGAGAAACAGCGTGATAGACTGCTGGAAGAGGCCGATATGGCTCGTCTAAGCCGCGAACTTGCCACCATCGACGTCAATGTTCCCATGAAGCTGGAATGGCGCGATATGCAAGCGGATAGCGATTTCGATCGGGAAACATTATTAATTAAACTTAAAGAACTTGAGTTATATAAGTTTGTAAGAGATCTCGGACTTGAAGAAGAAGCGGAGAGTGAGAGAAAGGGAGAGGCGGAGACGCGGAGTAAGGGAGATGGGGAGAAAGAGAGATGGGGAGAAGAGGAGAAGAATCAGGAATATGTTTGTTGTGATACCGTTGAGAAGGTTAAAGATCTTGCCGTTAAGCTCCAAAAGCAGGATGTGTTTGCTTTTGATACCGAAACTGACGGGATCGATCCCGTTACGGCTCCCTTGGTAGGGCTGTCTTTTGCCTTTAAACCCTGGGAAGCTTACTATATCCCTTATACACAGGAACATCTTGAAATATTGAAAGCCGTGCTCGCTGATGAAAATATAAAAAAGGTCGGTCAGCACATCAAATTTGATATGATCGTCTTGCAACAGCACGGTGCTATCGTTGCAGGAAAGTTATTTGATACCATGTTGGCAGCCTATTTGCTTAATCCGGATAATAATACCTATAAACTTGATCTTTTGTCGGATCGCTATCTTCATTATCATATGCAGCCGATCACTGAATTGATCGGTCAGAAAAAAAGCCAGCAGATCCCTATGTCCGAAGTCGATCTCGATAAGATCACCTTTTACGCGGCTGAAGATGCGGATATTACTTTTCAGCTTTACGGCGTATTTACTAAGAAACTTGAAGAAGCCTCGCTAAGTGATGTATTTAATAATATTGAAATGCCCTTAGTGCCTGTTTTACTGGATATGGAAATAGATGGCGTGTATTTGGATACGAAATTCTTAAAAATCATGAGTGGTGATATCGGACAAAAAATGACACGTGCCATGGAAGATATATATGACCTTGCAGGTGGTGTTTTTAATATCAATAGTCCCAAGCAACTTGGACAGATCCTTTTTGAAAAACTGGCTCTTCCCGCCGTTAAAAAAACTAAGACCGGTTATTCGACGGATGTCACGGTATTGGAAAAGCTGAAAAATAAGCATCCTTTACCGGAAAAGATCCTGGAATTCAGGATGCTGACAAAATTACGCTCAACCTATGTGGATGCGATGCCGGCTTTGATCAATCCTAAAACACATCGGGTGCACGGGTCATTTAATCAAACTGTTGCCGCGACGGGTCGATTGTCGTCTTCAAATCCGAATTTCCAGAATATACCCATCCGGACCGAAATGGGACGCGAGATCCGTAAAGCATTTTGTACTCAGGAAAAAGACCATTTTATTTTGGCGGCGGATTATTCTCAGGTGGAATTGCGTATTATGGCGCATTTATCCGAGGATCCTAATCTGGTTGCCGCATTTAAAGAAGATGCTGACATTCATACTCACACTGCCGCGACGGTTTTCAATATAAAACAGGAAGATGTCACATCCGATATGCGCCGTACCGCCAAGGTTATAAATTTTGGAATTATGTACGGCGCAGGTGCACATCGCATTTCACAGGAATTGAATATACCTCACGGTGAAGCAGGTGCGATCATTAAAGCTTATTTCGAGCGTTATACAGGCGTAAAGGAATATATAGACCAAACCATCGCGGAATGCAAGGAACGTGGTTATGTGGAAACAAGCTACGGTCGAAAACGTCCGATCCTTGATATTAATAGCGAAAATGGCAATTTACAGCAAGCTGCAAAACGTGCCGCCATCAATATGCCCGTACAGGGAACAGCGGCTGATATCATCAAGATTGCTATGATCCGGATGCGCGATTGGATGAAAAAAGAGAAGCTAAAATCGAAAATGATCCTGCAAGTCCATGATGAACTGGTTTTTGAAGTCCATCCCGATGAACTTGAATTACTCAAAAAACAGGTTCCTGCCATTATGGAATCAGCCGCCGAGCTTATCGTACCTCTTAAGGTGGATGTTGGCGTGGGGAAGAATTGGTTTGAAGCGCACTAAATACGTAAAACGTGAAACGTAAGAAGTAAGACGTTGAAATGTGAAAATTGTATAGATATTGTGATATCACATCAATAGCCTTGGGTTTTAACCCAAGGTTACTGAGAGTGAATAGTGAACAGAAAAAAAAGAATTTCGTCATCCTGAACTTGGTTCAGGATCTCTCTGTGAATGCGATTCTCAAAAATATTAACGAATACAATAATTATTATTTCAGATCAATCTTTCGTGAATCTTAATGCTCGCGGAGGTCTCCCTACGGGACCCCTTCGGGGCTGATCCGTCAGCTGACGGACAGGATGACCCGCGAGTGTGGCATACCAATATCCATCATTCAACATCCTCTTCTTCGCTAAAGCTTCGAAGAGCAGGCATCATCCATTCTCCACATCGTACCTTCACATCCTCTTACACTCGCACCATCGTCTTTATAATCCTTTGCATTAAAAAGATTTATCCATAAATTTACTGCTGATATGAAAATCATAGAGGTATTATAAAACATGTCTCAAATAAAAACAGATTATCTTGTTATCGGATCGGGGGTCGCCGGCCTCACCTTTGCATTGAAAGTGGCCGAATTCGGTGAGGTAAGTCTCATTACCAAATCCTCATTGGATAATTCAAATACAGTTTTAGCTCAGGGCGGTATTGCTGCCGTGATTACAGATGACGACGATACTGAAAATCACGCAAAAGATACTCATATAGCGGGAGCCGGTCTTTGTCACAAGGATGCTGTTGACGTCCTGGTTAAAGAGGCTTCACGGCGAATAGAAGAATTGATCGATCTGGGTCTTAAATTTGACGCCAAAGAAGATGGAAGTTTCGATCTGGCCCGTGAAGGTGGCCACAGTCATCATCGTATCCTGCATGTTGCGGATGAAACGGGCAGAAAGGTCCAGGAAACCCTGATAAAACGAGTTAAAAGCCATCCGAATATCCATATTTACGAACATCATATGGCCGTTGAATTGATCACGGACCATCATGTGCTTTCCAATTTACAATCCGCATTTAATATTTGTTTTGGAGCCTACATTCTCAATGAGAAAAATGGAGAGGTCAATATCTTTCATGCCGATTACACCCTCCTCGCTACCGGTGGTGCGTCTCGTGTGTATCTGCATACGACCAATCCACAGATAGCAACAGGTGACGGTATTGCCATGGCTTATCGTGCCGGCGTGCGAATAGCCGATATGGAATTTATACAATTTCATCCAACTTCACTTTATGAACCGGGTGCTGAACCTTTCTTGATCTCTGAGGCTTGCCGCGGATTCGGCGGAATTCTTCGCAACAGTGCCGGTGAGCGCTTTATGGAAAATTATGATGAACGCCTGGAATTGGCGCCAAGGGATATTGTGGCCCGGGCGATCGATGCCGAATGTAAATCACGTGGCGAATCTTGTGCTTATCTTGATATGACGCATTTACCTGCAAAAAAGGTATTGGCGCATTTCCCGAATATTACATTGCATTGTAAAGAACGATTAAAAATTGATATTACCAATGAATGGATCCCGGTTGTCCCGGCCGCCCATTATGTCTGTGGCGGTGTGATGACCAATCTCAATGGACAAACTTCCATGCACAATTTATTTGCGGCGGGGGAAACGGCTCATACCGGTGTTCACGGTGCCAATCGTTTAGCGAGTAACAGTTTGCTTGAAGGACTGGTCTTTGCTCACCGTGCAGCAAAACGGGTCATCGAAAAGAAACGCAATACGCTCAATAATGTATCCATTCCCGAATGGGATGATACGGATGTGACCAACGAACAGGAATGGGGGCTGATCCGTAATAACCGCAGTGAATTGCAGACCATTATGTGGGATTATGTTGGAATTGTACGCTCTACGGTACAATTAAATCGTGCGATCACGCGTATGACCACACTTTATGAAGAGATCGAAGAATATTATAGGCGTACGCGCGTCAGTTTGGAACTATTGGAACTAAGAAATCTATCAGCGGTAGCCTATTTGATCGTCCGTTCTGCTCTTAGACGCAACGAAAGTCGGGGCTTGCACTTTATGACCGATTTTCCCGACAAGGACGATAAGTATTTAAAAGACACCATTATTTAAGGAGTGTTCATGAAAAAGATCATTTGGCTGCTTTTCATTGTAAGCCTTATCATATTTTCTGCCTGTGCGCAAGTTCAACCTTTACAAAACACCGGTGAAGGAGTGACAGCCGGATATAATGAGTTACCCACTCAGGCGCAAATTGTAGTGGGTCTCAATAATTTTTCGTTTGATCTGTACCGCACCTTAACTGCCGGTTCATTTCCAAATATATTTTATTCACCCTTAAGTATTTCTTCAGCTCTGGCCATGACCTATGCCGGTGCAAAAGGTGAAACTGCCGATCAAATGCAGTCGACACTTCATTACGGTCCGCAAGTTGATCTGTTTCATTCTCAATATGGAGCTATGATCGATTCATTGAGTTCGAAAAAGGATCAGAATTTTAGAATGAACATTGCAAATGCCATTTGGGTCCAGGATCAATTCAAACTAAGGAACTCTTTCGTTGAAACCGTAAAAAAAGATTACAATAGTGAAGTTCGAAGTATGGATTTTGTCAAGCGTCCTGAAGCGTCGCGTGATACGATCAATTACTGGGTCGAGAAAAAAACAACCGGGCGTATACAGGATTTGATCCCAGCCGGTATGATCGATAATATGACACGACTGATCCTGACCAATGCAGTTTATTTTAATGCCGAATGGGCGAATAAATTCAATAAGGAATTGACAAATAACGATAAATTTTATTGTTTGGACGGAAAGATCAAAGAAACCGAAATGATGTATCAACGTCATCATCATCCCATTTCACAAACAAACGATTATACTATACTTGAGATCCCTTACGCAGGATATGAATACAGTATGCTGATCATATTACCTAAAAACAATGATGGTTTAATTGAACTTAGTAAAAATTTGACTTCAAACGATATACTTGCACATGATAAAAGCAAAAAACGTGAAGATGTATTGGTTTATTTCCCCAAATTTCGCATGGAAACGGATTATGAACTTAACAAGTCTCTATCTGCAATGGGAATGCCCCTGGCTTTTAGTGGTGATGCTGATTTCAGTAATATGACGGGTGGAAAAGACCTCATGATCTCTTCAGTTATTCATAAAGCCTTTATAGATGTGGATGAAGATAAAACCGAAGCTGCTGCGGCAACAGCAGTCACAATGAAACTTACCTCAATGGCACCAAGTCCAAAAGCACCTCTTGAATTTCGGGCAGATCATCCTTTTATGTTCATCATTCGCTCTAATAATGATAAAGCTATTTTTTTTATGGGGCAACTTACAAACCCGGAAAGTAAATGAGATATATCATAGCCGCAATTCGCACTTTAATCTTTTTCATTTTTACACTGATCATGGTGATCGTTGAAAATATATCTTACTATGTCCTGAGTATTTTTGGCAAACAATTCTCTGTGCGGATCAATCACAAACTGACCATGGTGATTGGGTGGATGCTGCGTTTTGTATTGGGGATAAAGGTTAAAGTATACAATAAAGAGAAAATGCCTCAAAAAGGTGGTTTTTTAATGGTAAGCAATCATATGGGCTATGTCGAATTGGCTGCTCTCTTAAAGGTTGCACCGATCGCTTTTGTTGCAAAGGAAGATGTCGGAAAATGGCCGGTTTTGGGTGCGGTAGCAAAAGCCAGCGGTTCGGTATTTGTCAACCGTGATAAGGGCGGCATGTCCGAGACCTATATCAATAAAACAGCCGAAGTTCTCAAGAACAGGATCAACGTATGGTTCTCACCCGAAAAGACGACAACAGATGGAACTTGGTTAAGACCCTTTTCATCTGCTCTTTTTGTTGCGGCAAATAAAACTAAACATCCGGTCGTACCGGCTGTCTATGTCTTGAAAAGTATCAATGGAAAACCCATTAAAAAAGAACAACGCTGCCAGGTATCCTGGGCCCTAACTGATGAAGGTGGCAATACACCTTTCTTTAAGCACTTTACTCATTTTATGAGCTTTGGTCGAGTAGATCTTGAGATGTACATTATGGATCCTATTATTCCGAACTACGATGATACAAATATCGAAGAACGACGCAAATTTTCCGATAATCTTCGTGAACTGATGGCAGATGAGCTTGAAAAGCATGAGCCGGCCTTTGATAGAAATAGAAAATATTTGAATAGCGATGACGAAAAGAAGATGAAAGATAACAAGTATATTTATAATTAATAAATGTCCGTTTGAATTTACTATCTAAATACTGCAAAATGCATGTCTTTTAAAAGAATATTGCATCAATACTCACTATAAACCCATACACCAATATCGTTCTGATTGTCCGTTTTAGGATGTAACCTTCTATATTACCCCAAGTTTGTCGAGGGGTAGGCCAGTGATAGCCCGGCATGAAATGCCGGGATTAAGAATTGTTGATAAAAACAACCCTAAGCGCAGTCGAAGGGTTGATCTCCTTGAATAAGCAACATTCGAATCCTAAACATGGAGTAAAGAGCTAAACGTCGATTGTTCTAATGCTCAATTGTTCGATGTTTATATTTTAAGAAAAGTTCAACCCCTCCATACTTCGCTACCAACTCCGCCAAGGCTACGCTGGTCAAGAAAGCTTCGAATGGCAGGCCATAAAGTCGGGGTTGGAATTTTGGGGAGATCGTTAACCCGGGGTTTTACCCCGGGCTAATGAGCGTAAACCCCTCGACAAGCTCAGGGTTATATTTGAATAATCACGTGTAAATTGTTTTTGGAATGCTAATTTATTAATGACCCCGACGTATAGAGGGATGATTCAACAATAGCCCGGCATGAAATGCCGGGAATATGAATCCAAACACAAACAACCCCAAGTTTGTCGAGGGGTAGGTCAGTGATAGCCCGGCATG
>CAYNBL010000032.1:13550-20071 GCA_964395205.1 uncultured bacterium
AAATGCCGGGAATATAAATCCAAACACAAACAACCCCGAGCTTGTCGAGGGGTAGGTCAGTGATAGCCCGGCATGAAATGCCGGGAATATAAATCCAAACACAAACAACCCCGAGCTTGTCGAGGGGTAGACTAGCAATAGCCCGGCATGAAATGCCGGGATTTAAGATATAAAACAATTCCAACCCTGAGCGAAGTCGAAGGGTTGATCTCCTTGAATATTGAACATTCGAATAATGAATATGGATATTTGAAGTAAATCGATTGTTCGCCTGTTCTTCGTAGCCCCGATCTTACGGGGCAAAGTAGGGAATGCTCTTAATTCGATATTCAAGGAGACCACAGAGTGGTCAAATATGGTAGAAATTATGCTCCATTAATAAAAGAACCGCAGCGCGGTTCAATATATTCTAGAATTCAAATCAAAGATTTGCTATCAGAAATCATAATTAAAAAGCTCAATATCTTTTTTATACGCTTCGGCAACAATAGCTTTGGTTTCTTCAGTATAATAGTCATGGTAATGCTTATGCAATGAACCGTTAGTATGAGCCAAGGGTTTAAAGGGAATTCCGCTTGCTTTTGAAATACGGTCCAGATCTTCCTGTATGCTTTCAAAATGTCCGATATAGTCAGTCAGTAGATTTCCTTCATCATCGCAAATCCAGACGAACTGTGGTTTTAGATGGAGTTGTTCAAGTGCCGAGCCTTCTGCAATGCCGTCTTTAACAAAGTGTTCAAAACTACCCCGATACTTTTTAAGGTACTTTCTGCTGTCCGCTCTATCGCTGGAATTACGCCCACCTTCGTTTAAATAAAAAAACGCAGAGACCAGGCGGTCCCAGGGATTACGGACAAAAGAAAAAACATATGGCTTCTGAATATAATAAGGCAGTGTATCTTTTAAATAGCGATGAAAGGGATTTTGGATAAAATGTCCTTTTATTCTTACTTTTGGATGCCGAATAGCTTTGTATAATGATATTCCCGCTGTTTTCGGGATGTGCATGAAGAGAACTTTTTTACTCATAAAGGAAATACCGTATTGAAATTTTAAGTATCAAGGTCTAGAAAGTAGCAATGATGGTAATGTTTTCGACTTTGATAAAATAAGTGCTATCGACTGTTATTTGAGTAACTTCAGCGATAACCGAAACGCTTTTGTTAATTCCCCATTCGGGACCTTCTCTTGAAACGCGTGACAGTTTATAGTCATATAAAGTATCTCGCTGATCGGTATAATCAGTGATCCAGATCGAATCGTTTAATATTACGTATTGCTTGGTCAGATCTAAATATGAAGGCATTGAGAGAGAATCAAGAGCGACCAGATGATTAACGGACGTTAAACTGTGATCATCATTATCACCGCGCATAAAATCTCGCCACATAAACGCCTCAAGGATATAGTCTCTATCGGCAATGGTTACGGTATCTGAGGCATTATTCAGAAGATCATATGCCAGTTGAGCATCCACGGTGATATCTACATCCGGCTCATCATTGTCCATGCATCCGAAGAAGGTTAATAAAACAAATATGAATAAAAAATAATAACGCATTTCTACAACTCCCGAATTAAAAATATCTTATGACCAAATAAAAATATGCGATCGCGATCGTGATAAGAAATACAGGAATACTATATTTTAGAAATCCAAGAAAGCTGATCTTATGTCCCGCTTTCTGAGCCATACTCACGACAATAATATTTGCCGAAGCACCAATAAGTGTTCCATTACCGCCCAAACAGGAGCCAAGTGACAATGCCCACCAAACGGGTGTAATATCTTGTGAGCCCAATTGTGTTCCCATATCCTGGATCAAAGGGATCATAGTCGCGACAAAAGGAATATTATCTACGATAGCCGAGAAAACGCTGCTAAACCAGATCATGACCTTTACGGTTTTAGAGAGATCTCCTTGGGTAAAGGCCAACATTTTATTACTTAAAAGTCCAATAACACCTGTTTCAACCAATCCACCTACCATGATGAATAAGCCAATGAAAAAGAAAATACTGCTCCATTCGACTTTTTTAAAGATCTCGTCGGGATTCAGGCCACCCATGATGATCAATAGAGAAGCACCCGTAAGAGCGATCGTCGCCGCTTCCAGATCAACAAATCCATGAATGACAAATCCGATAATGACAGCGCCCATTACAAAAAGTGATTTCTTTAATAATTTTGGATTCTTAATCAGTTTTTTATCATCAAAAGCCATAATTCTGGCTTGATCTTGATTGGAGACTTTCATTTTTTTTCTGAATATAAAAAATAAGAGTAGGGCTATGATGGGCAATTCAATAAGGACTAATGGAGCAACATTGATGATGAAATCCAAAAATGTCAAACCGGCTGCACTTCCGATCATAATATTAGGGGGATCACCGATCAATGTAGCCGTACCACCAATGTTCGAAGCGAATATTTGAGCTAAGAGAAAGGGGATGGGTGTGATCCGCAACTCTCTTGCCAGCAAGATCGACAAGGGAGCGATCAATAATACCGTCGTGATGTTATCAAGGATAGCTGAAAAAATGGCCGTCAAAAAAAATAGAACGAGCAAAATAGCGAAGGGTTCACCTTTTACCATTTTGGCCAATTTAATAGCGATATATTCGAAGATCCCGGTTTGCTCGACGACCTTAACCAGCACCATCATACTGACCAATAGGAAGATCACGTTAAAATCTATATGGTGAAAGGCCTGATCTTGACTTAAAACATGTAAGATCAACATGAGAGAAGCACCAAAAAGCGCTACCAGTGTTTTATTGATCTTATCTGTAGCAATAAAGACATATGCGATTATAAAAATTATACCGGCTAGGTACATGCTTAAGCCCTTAGTATATTGTTTAAAAATGAACGTGTGCTAAGAACAGAAACGACTTTATTCTCATCATCTACAACCGTGATATGGTGCCAGTTATTCTTTGAAAGGATGTATCCGATCTCTACCGCACTCTCATTTTGATTAATGGTCTTTTTATCGGCTTTTTTGTAATGATCGGCAACCGTTCGTTTTTTTGTTTCTTCCTCAAATTCCTCAAAAGCTCTCAGATTTTTAAGAAATGAGATATCCGAAATTAAATTCATGTATTCGGGATAAACGATTTTAATCACATCAAGAACATCGATCTTACCCAGATAGTGGTTTTCATCATCTGTGACAGGAAGGAAAATAATGTTGTGTTTTTTCATCAAGTCGGCAACGGTCTCAATAGTGTCATTCATTTTAACTGTATATACTTCATCTGGAATAATATCTTTGATCTGAATAACATTGTCGAGTTCAAGGTCGCATTCGTGAATATAATTTTTAAATTCTGAACCGTTGCTACACTTTCTGATATTCTCTGCATGTTCCGATGATATCTTTGCAAAGGAAGCCAAGGTCCTAAGATATCTGTTTGAGCCGGAATTTGAAGTCAAAATGCAATAGAATATATCCGCATAGGCTTTGGAGATCAAAATAGGTTTTGTTGTTTTAATGATCACAATGATAATATCATCGAAATTTTCAATTCTACCATGAGGGATCACTGATTTATCCGGGAAAACCATATAGCCAAGTTCATCCCTCTTAAGGAAAGCATCCATAACGTCATTTTTCTCGATTTGGTATTTAGATGAGATCATTGTGGATACTATATTATAGAGCTCTTGAATATCCTTAATATCTTCTTCCCATAAGATCATATCTTTGTGTAAGAGATGTGATAATTTCATTTATAAACTCCCTTTAAATGAGATTACGTGATAGAATAATATATAAAGGTTAATAGTAAAAAAAAGGGCTTAATTGCTTTCTTTTAAATTATTTTTGATAACATAAAAAGTGTGAATAACATGAGACGCTATAAACAAGATTGACAAAAGGTTGAATATCCATGATACATGATCAACAGCGATAAAGGAAGTGTTTCCGATAAGCCCGATACCGAACAGCCAAATAATAGGTGTAAAGGAAGAGGCCAGCAATCCGATATAACTATTGCTCCACCTATTGGGTCTATTGGTAATCAGCGGTATCCAAGATATAAAATACAGTATCACGCCAAGTACATAAAGTAACAGACCGGATTTTTGCAGGGGTGTTGTTATCTCAAGTTTCATAAAAAGAGTCATGATGAAGACGATGATGCGAAAAAGATTTTCAGCAATGTTGAATATTTTTGATCTTGTAGGTTGTGGTTCTGATTCTAAAAGAACTTTAGGCAGTTTGCGCAAAAAAAATCAGATTCCAGATCAAAATGGGGATTAATAGGATGAAACAATTCTGAAGGTAGTGCCACATAGTGTTTATTAGTTATAGGATATTTTGGATATCTTTACTGATCTCATCAACCGACAAATGAATATCTTGCATTAGCTCTTCACGTTCGCCATGGGTTACAAATGCATCGGGAAGGCTGAAAGAATGTATTTTAGGTGAATATTCATTGTCTTGGAAATGTTGTAAAACGGTATCACGCAATCCGCCGCGCGGGCATGCTTCTTCAATCGTGATCAGCAGCTTGTGATCTTTGGCAAGAGAATCCAACATTTTTTTATCATAGGGTTTAAGAAAACGGGCATTGACGAGCGTAGGGGAGATATCTTTTTTCTTTAGAAGGTTGCAGACTTGTATAGCCGGATCAACCATGGCTCCAAAAGCCAAAATGGCAATTTTTTTCCCTGATTCAAGTATTTCCCAGGATCCCAGTTTGGGTAGATCGATCTTGGCATTCATATCAAAATGTTCCGTATTGGCACGGGGATAGCGAATGAATATGGCTTTATCTTTTATTGTATAAGCAAATTGTATCAGATTCCTGAGCTCATTACCGTCTTTGGGGGCACAAACAATGGCATTCGGGAGCATGCTGAGGAAAGCAAGATCAAAAACACCGTGATGCGTTGCACCGTCTTTGCCGACAAGACCGGCTCTATCCAGACAAAAGATCACGGGTAAGCTCTGCAAAACGACATCATGGATCACAGAATCCACAGCACGTTGCATGAAACTTGAGTAAATTGCCACGACCGGTCGAAGACCGCCAATTGCCAATCCTGAGGCAAAGGTGACGGCGTGGGCTTCGGCTATTCCCACATCAAAAAAACGTGTCGGAAATGACTTGGCAAATTCATCCAGGCCCGTTCCATCTGTCATGGCCGCAGTAATAGCTACAACATCTTTGTTTTTTTCGGCCAGCTCTATCATACTTTTACCAAATACATGCGTGTAAGAAACTTTTGAACCCTTGGTTTTTTTAGTATGACCGTTGCCATTTCCCGAAATACCATGATATTTACTGGGATTATCTTCAGCTACTTTAAGGCCTTTACCTTTTTTGGTAATGACATGAAGAAGTATAGGTTCTTGTCTATCTTTAACTCTTTTTAATGCATGAACAAGATCAGGAATACTGTGTCCGTTTATGGGACCGATATAACGCAATCCCAATTCATCGAACATAACATTTCTTTCGAAAAGTGTTTTCAAGGTTTCTTTGAATCTACGAAGAAATGATCGCAAGAGTCTGCGATTTTCGGTCTTTGCCCAAAGATCATCCTTTATCTTATTATAAAAAGGTGTGGTAACAATTCGATTTAGATATTTTGGGATACTACCGACATTTTTGGAAATTGACATTTCATTATCATTAAGTATGACCAACAAGGGCTTTTTGAGTGTCCCTACATTGTTCATGCCCTCCCAGGCAAGTCCGCCGGTCAATGCCCCGTCGCCGATGACCGTAACGACCCTATTATTAAGTTCCAATAACGATTCCGCCACACTGACTCCAAGAGCAGCTGAAATTGATGTGGAGGCATGTCCGACACCAACGGTATCATATTTGCTTTCACTCCGTTTTGGAAAACCGCTTATCCCGCCATATTTACGGATAGTTTTAAGTTCTTCTCGCCGACCGGTTAAGACCTTATAAGGGTAAGCCTGGTGGCCCACATCCCAAATGATCTTGTCTGCCGGAAGGTCGTAAACATAAAGAAGTGCAATGGTGAGTTCAACAGTACCCAGGGAGGGAGCCAGATGTCCGCCGGTTTCTGACACAACATCAATAATATATTGACGCAGTTCATCGGCCAGATTAAGTAGCTCTTGAGTGTTTAAATGTTTAATATCCGAGGGGGCATTGATTTTTTCTAAAAGTGATTTTTGAGTGGTATTCTGCATAAGTCAATATAATAATAAACTTCCACTTAAAAACAAAATTTAATCGCTTATTTAAAAGGGAAAAAAACGAAAAATATATAAAATTTTGTTTGAAAATGAGCACTTAGACATTAATTTCATCCTTGTAAAAATTAATTATATTATTGGCTGTAACAAGTTAATGACAAAACGAAGTGAGGCGCGTATGCGAAAACGAGAAAGCGCTATACAAGCTGCTGTTGAAAAGCACGGTAAAGAGCGCAAGAATTTGCTTCCCGTACTGCAAGATGTGAAGCAAGTAAAGAACTATTTATCACGAAGCGATATCTCAGAGATCGCTGCAGAAATGAATTTGTC
>CAYNBL010000033.1:0-20005 GCA_964395205.1 uncultured bacterium
TTATAATTTAATGCTTTTTTGGGGACTTGGTAGTCTAATGGATACTTCGGGATTCACGATGACGTTGGAAATATGTTACATTTTTAGAGTTGGGATCTATTCTCATAATACAAAATCAAAAACCCTATCTTGTATATCCTGTTATCATGTCTAAAAAAGCATATCCGGTCTAAGAACCAAACTTCTCCACAACCATCTCCATGGTCTGAGGTATCGGAATTTGCTGCGGGCATTTCTCCAAACACTCACCACATGCGATACAATTTGAAGCTTGTTGCTCTTTTTTGACCAGAATATGATATAAACGTTTTCCTTCGTTCAGATTATTCATCATAGAGCCATGATTCAAGAACTGAAAACAAGAAGGAATATTCACACCATGTGGACAGGGCATGCAATAGGCACAGGCTGTACAATTTACAATAATTCGCTCATGGTACATGTCCCGAACTTTTTGTAAATGTACCTTTTCGCGTTCTTTAAGAACGCCAATCCCTGATCGGGAAGCTATCTCTATGTTTTCAGTAACATGCCAGAGTTCGGTCATTCCGCTCAGGATAATACCGACATCTTTTTGATCCCACAGCCAGGATAAAGCCCAATCAGCTGGAGTGCGAAGTGGTTTAAGTTCATCCCAAGCATTTTGGATATTTTGAGGAATATTATTTGTCAAGCCACCGCCACGCAAAGGTTCCATGATCACAACACCCATTCCTTTTTCTGCGACGAGTTTCAGGCCTTTAAGTCCAGCCTGATAGTTTTCGTCAAGAATATTGTATTGTATCTGACAAAAATCCCAATCAAAGGCTGTCACGATATCTTCAAATATCTCATAGGAATCATGAAATGAAAATCCCACATATCTCACACGTCCATCTGCTTTGATTTTCGGAAGAAAATCAAACAGACCATTTTTTTTCATGGTGTCCCAGATCTTACGATTAAGGGCGTGCATGAGGTAGAAATCTATATGATCGGTATTGAGTTTTTCCAATTGAGCATTTAAGTATTTATCTAAATCGCCGGGTTCCTGAACAAGATAGCAAGGAAGCTTGGTTGCGAGCTGAACCTTTTCACGATAGCCGTCTTTCAAAGCCTTTGCGACCAATGGTTCCGAATTGCCGCCATGATAGCCCCAGGCCGTATCGACATAATTGACACCGCCATCAATGGCTTGACGGATCAGATTAATCGCAACGGGTTCATTGATCTTGCTTGCATCTCCATCGATTACCGGCAGACGCATACAGCCCATACCGAGAGCGGATAATTTCTCGCCGGTCTTACCAAAATTACGATATTTCATAGGATTCCTTGATGTAATATTATTGAGGTATTCAGTTTTTGAGAGACGCGATAAATCGCGTCTTTACATTTTACTCAATTTATTTTTCAATACATTAAAAGCTTTTTTCGGATCAGAGATATTCAAGACCGCTGTCTCCATCGGGCACATGCCATCTTTTGTGCGATTGATAATATAGGGCACCACATTATCAGGAATAAGATCAAGGCTAAGGTTGAGGGCTGCTTCAACGGCATGTTGACTTGCAAGGGGCGTGTAAATATGCTTGGCTCCCAAATATGCTGCCAGCATGAGTGCCGCCTTTCCGATCACCCGGTCGGCGATGCTGCAGTTTATGAATTCGTCTCTATCATGTTGTGCCAGCGCATCAAAAAAAGGTTGAATGCCTTTTTTTGAAGAGGAAAAGAGAACCCCGCCATCTTTAACAATGACAAAAACAATGCCATTTTTTCCGAGGAAGGATTTTGCGATTTGGATATCAGTTATTTTCATGAGGGAAAATAAAGATTAAAGATTAAAGTAAAAAGATAAAAGTGCAGATGCGGACCTGTGTGTCCGCAATAATTTATATTAATAACCATTAATTGATATTCATTTTTTTCAAGCAGACCCCGGAGGGGTCGAATAACAGTAACCCCGGGTGAAACCCGGGAGACAGAAGCTCCCAAAATAAACAACTCTGACGGGGTTGAACAAGAATCATAAATTAATCTCAGAACAAGGAACAATGATATTTGAATTATGAAGTAAATATTCACCCTGTCACAATCTGTGATACCATCTAAGGGTGTATTTGGGGGCAGAAAAGATTTAGTAAACTTGAAGTCGCAAATTGCGACTTCAAGTTTGCAAGGTGGTGATTAAAAGCATATTCGGAGAAACGAGTCCCGTTAGGGACGGTATCTTTGTAGTACTGTAATCCAATATGATAAATTAGCTCCGTAGGAGCGGCACCTTTATTGACCAGTTAGCTTTTCATCTCGCTATCGCTCGCCGAAACAAGCAACAGCTCTATGATATCCGAACAAGGAACATCCTTCTTCGCTTTTCGAGCTACCACCCTTCGCTGAAGCTACGAAGGACAGGTAACAATAACCCCAACAGGGTTAAACAAGGATCATAAATTGATCTCAGAACAAGGAACAATGATATTTGAATTATGAAGTAAATATTAACTTCTAATTTTGCATATTGGTGTTCCTTATTTATTATTCAAGGCGACCTCGGAGGGGTCAAATAGCATAGTTAATGCGTTCCTTAGAAAATACAACCACAGTCTGGTTAAATATCCCTAGATCCCGAAGGGATCGAATAACAGTATAAAAATTTTGCCAAAGCTCCCAACCCCAACGGGGTTGAATAAAGTTTTTTTTCATCTTGTCGCTAAATGTAAAGACGCGATTTCCACCTACGCTAAAGCTATGGTGGACAAGAATCGCGTCTCTACCCCTAAACCTCTAAACTCCTAAACTTCTAACCCTTGTCCTTTAAACATTATTCAATTAAATTCTAAAAACCAAAAGGCAAAAAATGAAAACATCAAGTTTTAAAGATAAAGCAATTATCATCACCGGCGCATCTTACGGTATTGGCCGTGAATTGGCACATCAACTTGCAAAGCAGGGAGCATGGCTTGTTCTTGCGGCTCGCAGTATTGAAAAGCTGGAAAAAGTTTTGGAAGAATGTGTTCAGCTCGGTGGCCGGGTTATAACGATACCGACGGATATTTCCGATCAAGCGCAGTGCAAGAATCTGATCGATAAAACTGTCAAGGAATATGGAAAAATCGATGTTCTGATCAATAATGCAGGGATCGCCTTGGCCACACGATTTGAAAATTTAGAGGACCTGAAATTATTTGAAAAAGTGATGGCTGTAAATTTTTTCGGTGCAGTCTATTGTACGCATTATGCTTTGCCGTATTTAAAAGAAAGTCAGGGTCGTCTAGTCGCTGTATCAAGTCTGCGCGGCAAGATCCAATCTGCCACAGCGGACGGATATCCGGCCAGTAAACATGCTATGGCGGGATTCTTCGACTCCCTACGCAACGAACTGGTCAATAGGGGTGTCAGTGTCACCATGATCTACCCCGGATGGGTCAGTAGCGGGATCAGCTCTCGTACACTGAAACCCGACGGTACACAAAAAGGTGAAATATCGCGACACGAAAAAAAGGCCATGCCGGTGGAAAAATGCGCCGGGGTCATTATCAAAGCCATCGAAAAACGCAAACGCGAGGTTGTCATGACCTTTGCGGGTAAACTGGGGATATGGCTGAGAGCGGTTGCTCCGAGGGTTGTGGATAGGATGACGAAGGGGAAGACGAAGCAATTAAAGCTTGAGTTCCACTATTATAGAACATTGGTTTTTTATTAATACGCCATTATATTATGTAACCAAAGGATAACTAACTTTTAAATTTGTGAGAAAATATGGATAGTCAAATAGAAATTGTCAATAAACTAATCGAAGAAGGTGAATCTTTTACATTTAATAATTTTTGCCTAAAAAGATCAGACAGTAACACCCTTTATTGTGGGAAAGATACACCAGAATGGAGTACTTATAAAATCAGGGTAAAGAATATTATATCTAAAATAGTTGAAGTAAATTCCCCAGCAGTTAAACTTGTTAATGATGGAGTCAATTATCGTACTGAAGGAAATTCATTTAATAAATTTGAATTAGCAAAAAGTAATATACTTAAGGCCTTAAAAACAGTAGCAGCAACTTTGGGAAATGATGTATTTGGGGAATTGAAGAAACCTAAAAGCCAAGCTAAATCCCCCTTGCTTTCTAACAAAGTATTCATTGTCCATGGACATGACGATAGTCTTAAAACTGATTTAGAACGGTTTCTACATGAAATCGGCTTAGTGCCAGTAGTCCTTCATCGAGAAGCTGATCAAGGTGCTACAATTATTGAAAAATTCGAAAAACATAGCGATGTAGGTTATGCTTTCATTTTGTTAACCCCGGATGAAATAAGTTATGTAGCTAGTCAAAAAGATATTGAAGAATCCAAACGTGAGACTGAATACAGAGCCAGACCGAATGTTATTTTTGAATTTGGTTATTTTGTTGGCAAGCTAGGGCGAAGTAAAGTTTGTTGTCTTCATAAAGGAGAGGTTGTGGTCCCCAGTGACCTTAATGGACTTATTTATAAAAAAATTACTGATTCCATTGAATCACAAGCTTACTCAATCATTAGAGAATTAAAAGCTGCTGGCTATCAAGTAAATTTGTAAACATTATCAATTATGGCTGAAATGAAAAATAAAGCATATGTAAAAACCATACCTCGTCTAAATGAAGTATTAAAACATTTGTATACTGCCGCTAATGAGTATTTCCATCCAGAAAATTTCCGAATTGCACTAAATGCTTGTATACAATCTGCAAGAAATGTCACATTTGTTTTACAAAAAAATAAGTCGGAAATTGAAAATTTTGATTCTTGGTATGGAGAGTGGAGAACAGCTTTAGCTAAAGATCCAATCATGAAATGGTGTGTAGAAGCAAGGAATAGAATTGTTAAAGAAGGAGACCTTGAAACACACAGCATTGCAAAAGTAAAATTACTAATATCATATGATACTCCACCATCGTATACATATAATGTTAACCCCTTCTTTGATAGTGATTCAATAGCAGAATTTATTAGAAAGGAGAAGTTACCCCAGGAAATCGAGAAATTTGGATTTATTATTGTTGAACGTCAATGGATATGTGCTGATATGCAAAATATTGAGTTATTGACAGTTCTTTCGCATGCTTTCACAATTCTTTGTTCATTATTAATTGATATTGATGAGAAAAAAGGACCTTACACAATCTATAATAATGATGATGTAAAGGGAGATGACGAATATATTAGGATAACCCAAAAAATCAAAGATCACAAAAGACCTGACTTTATAAAAAATCTACATAAAATCAGAACATCCACAATGAAGCTTTCTAATGGCATGATTAGTGAATATGTTTCAGAACCAATTGATACTTCAAAATTTGATGAAAATGATTTTGCAAGATATGATTTCACATCTTTAGGGAGATTAGAAAAAATTAGTTCTAAATCAGAATTATCTAAGAAAGTAAAATTTCTTTTACAAACTGGTAAAATAATATTTAAAACAAATGGTTATCATCACCCAGTAATATTTCTATTTAATAAAAATGGAAGCATTGCAATTAATAGAACTATTTTTAATGATAATGAAGATAAATACTTATTTTGGGAGAAAATAGCAGATGAAGTACGAAAATGTAATTATTTTTCTGTTATAGTAATTTCAGATACTTGGGTATCAAAATTTAATGAAAAAGCCCCAATGTTGCGTGCTGAAGATGATCCCAAAAGAACAGAAGCTTTGCAGGCAGCGGGAATTGATAAATGGGGGAATTCAACTGTAATAACAGCACCATATACTAGAACTTCTGAAGAAATAATTTTTAATGAAAATATAATTGATGAAAATAGTAAAATAGGTTTTTTGGAACCTATCCGACGAGTTTGGGAAAGCAAATAATCTTTATAAACGATATCAAAATTTTATCAACTATCAATTATCTAGATATTCCTCACAAGTTTACTATTGGAAGATTATAATATGAACCCAAAAGGATTAACAAAAAATGATGAAAAAGTTATCAATGAAATAATTGATCAACTTTTAGAAGATTACACAAAAAACAATAAAATTATATTTAAAAATGAATCTGATAGAGCTAAACATCATTTTAATATTTTAAATCAACGTTTAAAATATTGGAAAAAATCAAAAACATGTATGATCCCAGAATGCAAAAAAAGAAGTATTAAAAAATCACACACAATACCCAAGGGCATGTCTTTAAATCAAATATCTGAAGCTGGCCATTTACTAACTCCATTGTTTGATCATCATATTGGAGAAATTATATTAGAAAAAATTGGTGTTTCTCAAGCCTCAATTTTCCCTGGTTTTTGTGCCGAACATGAACAACTTTTTAAAGAATTCGAAACACAAAAACTAATCGAAAACGAAGCACATATTTGCTTACAAACATACCGATCTGCTTGTAGGGAATTATTTAGGACTAAATACGTTATTGATTATTACAATGATCTTAAAATCAATTATTGCAAATTAAGAGATGAACGACTAAAGGAAATTATTGAAGAAAAAGTTTTTAATAAAGAGCTTTCATCTGAAGTATTGTTTAATAATTTAATAATGAAAAATGATCCTTTAATTGAAAAATCAGACAGGCAAATATTACACATAAATAAATTGTATTTACATCTTAAAAACAAAATTATTCCAGGTTTAGAAAAGGCTGTTTTTAATAATGACGAGAGTGGTATATTTATTGAAGCAATAGACATAAACTATATGTATCCAGTTGCGATTTCAGGGTGTGCAGCATTCTATATAAAAGACAATAATTTAGAAAAATCTATTGATATTATTATGACAGTTTTACCATCAGAAGGAAAATCATTGATTATTTTTTCAGGAGATGTTGTAGATAGGAAATACATAAAACATTACATTGCCAAATGGAATCATAATGTTTTTTCATTAATTTCATTGATTGAGACTTGGATGGTTAATGGAACAGACCAATGGTACATAACACCAAGTATATGGGAAGAAATCAAACTTCCACGTCAAAAGGATATTCTTAGAGATATTGCCGAATGCAAACAAAATATTGGGGAAGAATATCAGTATTCTATTTTTGATACAATCCGAAAATATATGTTAGCAATGCTAAAGGAAAAAGAAGAACCGACCCAAGATGAAGAGTACTGGAATTTCGTAAAATCGCAAGAAGACAAGATGGTTTAATTAAAGTATTAAATAAATTCTTCACTCCGTTCAGAATGACATATTTTTGTGGCTTTGTGTACTTTGCGCCTCCGTGTGAGGTCTTTCCCAAACTTCTAACCTTGTTCTTTAAATATTATTCCTTTAAATTCCCTTCATAAATCTTGAAGGAAACCCATGCTCTCACTTATCACAATTCTCGGTATCGCTATCGCTCTGGCTATGGACGCTTTTGCCGTGTCCATCTGTTATGGATGCGGATTAAAAAACTTTAGCATGAAGGTCATGCTGTGGGTCGCAACGGCTTTTGCCGTATTCCAGGGCGGAATGACGATCCTGGGCTGGATGGGCGGCAGTCTGTTTGCCAAATATATCGAGGCGGTCGATCATTTTGTGGCGTTTGGTTTACTTGCTTTTATTGGCGGTAAAATGATCTATGAAGCGTTTAAAGGCCCAGACGAATGCTATGTTGTTAATCCTCAAAAGATGAATGTAAAACGCTTGCTGCTCTTGGCCTTGGCAACGAGTATTGATGCCCTGGCAGTCGGTCTGAGTTTTGCTTTTTTGGAGATGGAAGTCGTCGGTCCGGCAATGATCATTGCCCTTGTTACGCTGGTCTTTTCCATGATCGGTGTAGCAGCCGGACATGGCTTAAAAAAAGTACTGGGACGAAAAGTGGAGATTATCGGCGGGGTGATCCTTATTCTTATTGGAATTCAAATATTGATTACGCATTTGATTGCATAAAAGGAGTTTGGAATGAAAAATTTTATTCAAAGCGAAGATATCTATCAACTTAATTTTGTCTCGAGTCCACAGATGACACCCAAGGGTGATAAGATCATTTATGTCAATAAACGGGCGGACAAAAAAGATCAAACCTATTACTCGAATTTACAGCAAATACATATTCCGAGTAAAATGGATACCGCATTTACCGATAAGGGAAAGTATCAGGATATCATGCCTTGCATCAATCCGAATGGACGGCAATTAGTGTTTGTTCGCATCAAAAAAGGTCTTTCTTCTCTGCGCAGTATGAGCATGTATGGCGGAGAATCCAAAGAACTGACGACCTTACCCCGGGGCGATATCAATGATATTCAATTTTCTCCCGACGGGAAACACATCGCCGTGTTGTTCGCTAAATTGAAGGCATCCATTCCTATAGAAAAAGATGAACGCAAAGAACCTGTTTATCGCGACATGGAGTGTTTGTACTATCGTTTGGACGGGCATGGTTTTATCGACGAAGAAGCTGCCCAGATCTATGTTTCACGGTCTTCGGGCGGAACGATAAGAAAGATTACCAATAGCCTGAACGGAGTATCACATTTTGCATGGTCTCCCAATGGAGACAAGATCGCTTATACGACCATTGATCATGACAATATGGAAATGAACATGGATGAAGAGGATATTTTTGTTCTAAAGATCGAAGATAAACACGTAGCCAAACTTGCAAAGCCGGCTGGTCCGGTTTCATTTCTTAAATACGATCCCACTGGAAGTAAACTTTTCTTTGGCGGTCACTTTAATCCGCATTACTCCTGGGGTGCAGATAACACCGATATCCATTCGCTTGATCTTAAAACGGGCGAGATAAAGAATCTTACCGGGAAACTTGATCGTACGACAGACATGCTGACACTCGGTGATATTACACCATCTTTTGTTCCTCAGTCGCCGATCATCTCTGATAACAAAATGTTATTTACCGTGTCATCGGAAGGTGCCAATCCGCTTTATTCACTTGATCTTGAAAACGGTGAACTGGAAGTTGTCTTACAAGGACCTGAGTGTATTGTAGCATATAATGCATCAGCAAATGGAAAAGATATCGCCATTCACCTTGCGCAATTGGATCGACCCGATGAGATCTGGCATTTGGCATTACAGGAAGAAAAAGAGTTGACCCGCGTCAGTTTCGCAAACGATAAGTATTTGGAAAAAATAGAATTTAAACTCCCCGAGGTCATAAGCGTTCCGGTCAAAGGGGCCAAGATCATGGCATGGTTGCAACTACCTCCGAATTTTGATAGCAAGAAGAAATATCCCCTTATTCTGAATATTCACGGTGGTCCGCGTACGCAATATGGATATACCTGGTTTCACGAAATGCATACCTTTGCAGCAAAGGGGTTTGTTGTTGTTTATTCCAACCCGCGCGGGTCTCAAGGCTACGGCAAAGCATTTGCAGACGCTATTACGGGCAAATGGGGACAGCCCACGCATGATGACTGTATGGCAG
Organism: uncultured bacterium; assembly: GCA_964395205.1. Classification (GTDB taxonomy): domain Bacteria; phylum Fidelibacterota; class Fidelibacteria; order Fidelibacterales; family Fidelibacteraceae; genus M50B103. Next base: position 9,374 of record CAYNBL010000033.1, read on the forward strand.
TAGTAGATGCCGTCATCGAAAAAGGTTATATCGACCCCGATCGTCTTTATGTGACCGGCGGATCTTACGGCGGCTATATGACCAACTGGATCGTTACCCAAACCCAACGCTTCAGAGCCGCCGTGACACAACGCTCTATTTCAGATCTGGGAACATTTTTTGGTACCTCCGATATAGGTTGGGATCTGGTTGACGAGTTCAAGGGTACACCTTGGGAAAAACCGGAGCTCTATGAAAAATGGTCACCACTGACCTATTTAAAGAATATTGATACACCGCTGATGATCATCCATTCCGAGAACGATCTTCGTTGTCCCATGGAACAAGCGGAGCGACTTTTTGCCCCTCTCAAATACATGGGGAAAGAGGTGCGCTTGGTTCGTTTCCCTGAATCTTCCCACGGGCTCAGTCGTGGTGGTCGACCGGACCGAAGGATCAAACGTTTGGAACTGATAGTGGAATGGTTTGGGAAATATAAGTAATAACTAGGGCGTAAGGGCGGATTCAGAATCCGCCCATGCCAAAAAGGGAAATATTATGAAATACACAACATTAGGTCCTCGCGGGCCACTCGTTTCAACCATCGGATTTGGGGCATGGGCGATTGGTGGAATGAACTGGGGTAAGACGGACGATGACGTTTCAAAGAATGCCTTGCGAAAAGCCATTGAAAACGGATTAACATTTATTGATACGGCGGATGTGTACGGCTTTGGTCATTCCGAAGATTTGATCCGCGAGGTTATTGAAGAAATGGGCGTTAAAGATAAAATCGTTATTGCAACAAAAGCAGGGAATGATTTTTATAATACGAACGACGATGATGATATCGGGTATGGCCCCATCCGCCAGAATGCCGATTATGATTATATAATTTCCGCTGCTGAAAAAAGCTTAAAGCGCCTGAATGTGGAAGCCTTGGATATTCTTCAACTTCATAGCCCCGATACGGAAAAACTACAACGTGATGAACCTTGGCTTGCCTTAGAGAAACTCAAACAGGATGGCAAGATCAAACATGCCGGATGGAGTGTGCAATCCTTTGGTGAAACCACACAGGCATTTTTACTGGATGACCATAAAGATCTTCTTGATGTCATTCAAGTGCGATATAATCTGTTGGAACGCGAAGCTGAAGAGGTTTTGTTTAAGAAAACAGAAAAATACGGCATAGGTGTGATCGTGCGCATTCCTTTACTTTTTGGTTTTCTAACGGGTAAATTTACCAAAGATTCTACTTTTGAAGAAGAAGATCATCGATCCATGAATCTGTCTCCCGACAAACTGAAAACCTACCTGACACAACTTGAAAAAATGCAGCCACTGTATGATAAATATCCGGAGCAAACAAAAGCTCAACTGGCACTGCGTTTTTGCATTACGCATCCTGCAACCCATGTTGCCATTCCCGGTGCAAAGACGGATAAGCAGGTATTAGATAATATTGGCGCGTCTGATCTGGGGGCAATTCCAGAAGAAGATATACAGAATTTCAGTAGGGAGTAGGGAGAAAAGAGTAAGTATGTGAGTGTCGGGTAGGCAGAGTAATATGATATACAGATTTAATTTGCATAACAAAATTTCTCAGGATGTGTCATCATAGATCGAAGCATTTTTTGCAGTTCTTCACAGTGATCAAAGAAGTTTTGGAATGTTTTATTGTCAAGATATCCATGCGAATGAGCAAATTCTAACCACACCCCGGTTTCAGATGCTTCGCCATAAGATATATTTAATTTATGTACAAATGATTTGGGGTATTTTCTGAATGCCCACGCCTCAGAAATATTTACTGCCACTGATCTGGAAGATCTTCGGATTTGACTAGTTAATGAATATAGTTCATGTTTCGGAAAGGATTCACATAATTTATAAATCTCAAGTCCAAAACAATATGATTTTTTAAAGGCAATTAAATCACGAAAACCATGGTATTTCGTCCCCATATTTCGTCTCCCTGTTTATAATATAACGTTAAATCTTATCTATGCTCCATTCTTATATTTTCATCTTCTTTTATTTACTCCTTACTCCATTTTCCCTACTCATTCCATGTCATCCTCAATAATTTCTTCATTAATATTTATCGACTTTTCTTTGAGCTGTTTAAGCAATCGTTCCTGCATTTCTTTAGCGGGGTCTTCCCCATAAAGTTTAAGCAGGTAAGTGAGAGCGATAGTTTCGACGATAACGGAAATTGTTTTTCCCGGATTGATCGGTAGGCGGATATGCGGAATATCAACGCCGAGGATATTGGTGAAGTCCTCATTAAGCCCAAAACGTTCATAATTTTCTTCAGGATCCCAATGCAGCAATTCAATCATTATTTCTACGCGTTTTTGTACTCGGACAGCGCGAGCGCCAAAGATCTTTCTAATATTGACAATTCCCAAACCCCGGACTTCGATCGTATCCTGTAATAGTTCTTCGGGTTTGCCGATAAGAACGTTCTTACCGGTTTTTTGAATACTGACCACATCATCAGCCACAAGACGATGTCCTCGCTCAACAATATCCAGAGCAATTTCACTTTTTCCGATACCGCTTTTTCCCGTGAGAAGAATACCCACGCCGTAAAGATCAACCAAACCACCATGGACGATGGTGGTGGGTGCAAATTTAGTATACAGATAAGTACCGAAATCCTGTAAAAATTGCATGATATTGATATCTGTTTCCAATAGTGCCACTTGATATTCATTGGCTAATTCAATTATAATAGGTGGTATATCTCCGGTATTTACGAAAATGAGCCCCGGGACCCTGAATGCGAACATTTTTTTAAAAAGGTTATGCATTGCAGCCGGAGAAAGCGTGGAAATAAACTGCATTTCCTTTTTTGAGAAAACCTGAAGCTTGTGGTTGGGAAAATCTTCCCAAAAACCCGTTAGCTCCAACCCCGGAATATTTAAGGCAGAGGAAGTAATTTCAGCCTTCCCGCCAACTTCGGGATTTATTTGGCTTAACAGTAATTTGCTTTCTGTCTCACGAATGAGATCATTGATCGTCGTTAAATTTTTCATGTTTTGTTTCGAATTGCCCCTTGTATTTTTTGAGTTGGCGAATCATTTTATCAACAGCAAGATCAACCGATTTGATCAAATCTTCATCTTTTTCATGAATTGTCAGGGTTTTAATAGGCACCTGAACAATAATCTCCGTTTCATATTTATAATCCTTGATACGTTCAAGAATAATGTTCGCAGATACAATGCGACCAAAGATCTTTAAGATCTTTTTGATCTCATTGTCAATGTAAGTGCGCGTTTCTTCGGAGATAGAAAAATGTCTCGCTGTGATCGAAATCTTCATAGCCTACTCCTTTATTTGATTTTATGAATTGGTCATACAAAAGTATACAACAATTTTTTAATTCTGTCCAAAGAAAATATTGCAAAGACAAGGCAATGCCTTGTCTCTACTCACTCTTTTTTCTTTTTATCAGCTCGAGGATGTGCTTTGGCATAAGCTTCTTTTAAACGCTCCATTTTTACATGCGTATAAATCTGTGTTGTGGATAAACTTTCATGCCCCAACATCATACGCACGGATTCGAGATCTGCACCCTCATCTAAAAGGTGAGTGGCAAAGCTGTGTCTTAAAACATGGGGCGAGTTTTTCTTTGCACCATCGGAAACCTCTTTAAGATATTTCTCCACCCGAAGCCGCACATTACGTACGGAAATATTAATTCCTGTACGTGACACAAAAAGCGGATCATTATTTCCCGGTTTTTCAAATTCTTGTTCATAATAATGAAGATAAACTTTAATCGCTTTCTGACTCATTCCTCCAAGAGGAAGGAGTCGCTGTTTATTCCCTTTTCCGAGAACAGAGATCAATTTATTCCGAAATTGTATATCCCTTACACGCAAATTAACCAATTCGCTTAAGCGGATCCCTGAAGCATAAAAGAGTTCCAGCATAGCGGCATCACGAGCCGTAATAAAATCATGAACATCCATACCCAGAAAAAGCCTTCTTGCCTGTTCTTTGCTTAATACGGTCGGAAGTGTGCGTGGTATTTTTGGGGACTTAATGGAATATGCGGGATTTTTTTCTATCCAATTTCTCCGCAGGCAATATTTAAAGAACGATTTTAATGCCGCAAGTTTTCGAGCTGCCGAGCGGGCGGTATATTTAGCCTCGGTCAACATACCAAGAAAATGCCGAAGCGTTACCTTGTCAACATCCGGAATCGAAACCTCATCCTTGTTAAAATACTCACAAGAAAAAGCGTAGAATTGTTCCAGATCGCGTCGATAGGCATCAATAGTATTATTTGAATAAGATCTCACCGAGCTCATATATGTAAGAAAATCATTAATGGCGTTTAAAAATGTCATGAGTACTCCTTTGGGGGAGACAATATATTATATGACACTCACGTTGTTGCGTAAATGTTCCACTAAACGGCTCATATCTTCGGGAAGTGGCGCGATCACATGCATAGGCTCACGGGAGATCGGGTGATCAAAACGCATTTCTGAACAATGTAAAGCCTGGCGGTCAATCATGTCCAATAAATGAATGGCAATCTTACGGTGACGTGGAGAGAGCCCACCGAGCTTTTGAGTTTTACCACCGTACATTTCATCGCCGATCACGGGATGACCAAGGTCCGAAAGATGTACACGGATTTGGTGTGTTCTCCCGGTCAGTATCTGTACCCTGACAAGAGAAATAAATTCAAAGGCTTCCAAAACTTCCCAGCGTGTTTCGGCCTGTTTTCCGAAGCGTTGATCATCATATGCGGCATATTTCTGTCTGTCATTTTTATGCCGCCCGATATATTTTGTTGTAACCCCGATTGGCTCTTTAAACACTCCCCAAACCAAAGCTGTATAGAATTTTTCAATTTGACGGTATTCAAATTTTCGTGCCATGCGATTATGGGCATTGTTATTTTTTGCCGCAATAATGGCACCGGAAGTATCTTTGTCAAGACGATGAACAATACCGGGTCGATAATCTCCGCCGATATTTGAAAGCGTAGTACATCGATGAGCTAATGCATTGACCAATGTGCCAGTGCGATTCCCGACGGCGGGATGCACGACCAATCCGGGTGATTTGTTGATTACGATCAGGTCATCATCTTCATAGATCACCTCAAGAGGAATATTTTCGGGTTCGACCTCAAGAGGGACAAATCGTGGAATACGAACGGTGATCATATCTTTGGGCGCTATTTGATAGGATGCTTTTTTCGTTGTTTGCCGGTTGACGGTGACCAATTCCCGGTCGATCAGCTCTTTGACCTTGGTGCGTGAAATATCTTTAATGGATTCACTGACAAATGTATCGATACGCGTAGGTTTTTGTGCCGCACGCACAGCAATACAATAGGTGTCAAACCCATCGGCTTCTGTATAGAGTGAATCGTTCATTATTTTTCTTCTGTTTTTTTAGACGAGATAGACCGCTTGTGTTTGATCTCTTCAATGAGTGTAAAGATCAGATACAAACCAACCCCTACAGTAATACAGGAATCTGCAACATTAAATATGGCAAAGGGATTGAATGGCCAAAAGCCAAAATCAACCTTGATAAAATCTGTCACTTGTCCCGGGCCAATGCGATCTATGAAATTACCGATCGCTCCGGCATAAATTATGGTAAAGGCAATGTAGTTGATTTTACTATTGGGATTTTCTTTAAGGATGCGATAGAAAAAATATAAAATAAACAATAGGGCAAAGATCGAAATAATTTTCAAGGCCGGAATGGGAATACTGAAAGCTACTCCCGTGTTTTCTGCGTGGGTAAAACTCAACCAATTTCCGGCAATCTCAATATCTTGCCAAGAGTAATAATCTTCCATAGGTAGATTTGTCCGTATCCAGTTTTTGCTCCAGACATCCAAACCAATCAAAGCAACAAAAAGTACAATACAAACGATGAGTAAGATTAATTTTTGTTTTTTATTCATTGTTCTGGGGCTTTCTTTGCTTTGATTTGAAAGTACCAGCGCAAAATGGTTGGTAGTAATGTTAAGCTCAGGAACATGGACATGACCATTGAAACCCACATCATGATGGCAATATCTTTATGTACCACCAGAGGTGTAAAGAACAGAACGCTCATACCGATCGCCAAACCAAGAGCATTAGATATGATAGGTCTTGCGGCATAATCGAAGCCTTTCTCAACAGATTTAAGTTCAAGCGAAATGGACGTCAAATGAATCGCATAATCCACATTGATCCCCATGGTAATACTAAAGATCAACGCAGAGATCACGGTTAGAGATATTCCGGATAAGCCCAGAAATCCGTAAAGAAACCATGAGGTGATAATGACGGGTATCAAAGAAAAGATAGAGGGACGAAGCCTGCTAAATGTGACGAGTAACAGAATAAACATAACGATTATTGAAACGATCACCGTATTTTTCAGGTTTTTCACCATTCCCTGATTTAGATCTTCCATAATATAGGACATTCCGGTTATGTCAATTTGAGCATTTTCATGTGGAATGCTTTTTACAATATCTTGAAACTGTGTCAAAGTTGTAGTTGAAATGGTTTTGGGAAGTACCGTAACCTTGATAGCTTGCTTATCAAGATTGATCATATGTTTCAAAGGCATGTTGTTTTGACCAATGAAATCGGCAAGAATAGCCCGTTCCGGAGAAAAATAACGCATCATACGCATGCCGGGTTGATCCATGATCCCATCAATGATCTCATAAGGGGAGATAACGCCGCCGAATTGACGTAAACTGTCAGTCATTAAAGCGATATTTTCTTTAAGTTCGGGGTCAAGAATATCATCATTATCTTTGACAAAAATATATAAGGGCAAGCTACCGCCATATACTTCAGTGATAGCTTCAGCATTTATTGTAACATCCGTTGATTCTTTAAATAAAGAAAGCTGATTAAAATCGGTTTTAACGTTCTTAAAGCCAAAGAAGGCTGCTCCGATGGCTAGGATCGCTATCACAATGGAAGGCCATCCCCAAAATTTCTTAAAGCTTTTGCCCGTAAATTTTGGAGGAAGAATATGTTCTTTTTTAAAGTCCACAAAGTTGATCAGAAGCAAAGGAAGAACAAACCAGGTTGCAATTCCGGCGAAAGCAATTCCGGCAGATGATAAGAAGGCCAGTTCCCGGACCGCATTTGTATCCATAACAAGCAGTGAAAGAAATCCTCCCGCAGATGTCACGGTCGTTATGACCATGGGAATTCCCACAAGATGTAAGGTTCTGGCGGTTCCTTTTTTTCTGTCCCGTCCCTCAGCGCGCGATTCAAGATAATGTGATACAAAATGTAAACCATCCGCGGAGCCAATGACGACAGTGAATATAGGCGCCATAGATGTGATGATCGAAACATCTTCTCCTAACCACCCTGTGAGTCCCATAACCCAAGTGGCTCCCACCAGAGCAGGAATAATAGCGATAAACGTAGCTTTCCATGATCTGAGTTGGAACCGGAATACCAGAACGACAAGCATGACAGCCAATAAAGTAAGCCATGATGAAATTGTAGTCACAATATCTACAATTCTTTTTTGAATAAAAGCGGTACCGTTTATGTTATAAGGGATACCGGAATCATCAAGCACCTTCTCGATCTGTTGGATCGCTTTTCGGCTAATAGTACTATCTGCAAAAAGAGACAAAAATATTTTCCACTCACCATTATGGAACTTAGCGGAGGCAAGGTCCTCAACAAGATTCATTTCAATAAACTCATGATTCATAACAGGAGAGATGATATAAGCGATAGAAGATAATGAGGTAAGTGTATCATGTAATTCAATGATAGAATTCTGAATTTCTGTGTCAAGAGTATCTTTACCTGTATGAAGAAGCACGATCAATTCATCTTCATTTTCGAAGATCATGTTCATCTCGTCAAAAGAGGTTTTTGACGGGGAGTGGTTTGGCATGAAGATAAGCAGGTTGGAGTCAGACTTTAGTTTTAAAATTCCAGCGACAGAAAGCGCTAACAACAAAATGAATAAAACAAGATAAGTCGTCTTTCTTTTTTCCATCAAATTGGTGAAGTGATTATATCGTAAGCTCATATTACTGTTTTGTCTCTCTTTCATACATGCTTTTTAGGTGATCATGCATCAAATGATAGCATTTATCTAATAAAGCATGACGTTCTTCATAAGTATACTTACTGGTGTCAATTTCAGGGAGGATATCAATTTCAATACCAGCTCTGTGAAATGATTTACTCTCGGGCGGCATCATTTCACGATTGCCTTTCATCACAACAGGAAGGATCGGCATATCATTTTGGATGGCCATCACAAATGCGCCCAGACGGAATTTAGTTAACAGAGTGTCCTTAAAACGACTGCCTTCCGGAAAAACCATCAAAGATAATTTTTCTTTTTTCAAACGTTCGAAGCGTTCATTCATATGTTCTATCGAACTACCTTTGTTCTTGTTGTCTACAAATATAAAACCCGACCGCTTCATGGCTGAACCAAGAAAAGGAGTTTTTTTTAATTCTTTTTTAGCAACTATGCGCATAGGAATGGGCAGTTCCCCCAAGAGATAAAACACATCAACTGTGCTCTCATGATTGGCGATCACGATATAAGGTTTTTGAGGAACAATGTTCTTTAGCCCATTTACCTTGACTTTACCGGGCATGGCCCACATGGCCCACCTTCCCCAGGCTTTGATCATCTTATTAAACGTGGTCATTTTTCTTATGAAAGGAGATGAAAGAATAATAAACCCACCAATAAAAATATTTCCAAGGTAAATATGGATGTAAATTAAGATATTTCTTAGGAAACCAACTTTATTCATGATCAGACTTCAATTTTATTTATCCCGAGATAAGGCTGTAATGCTTGAGGGATCAAAACACTACCATCCGCCTGCTGATAATTTTCAATAATAGCGATCATCAGGCGGGGTGTTGCGACACCTGAGCCATTCAGTGTATGAACAAAATGCATACCTGTATCGTCTTTATAACGAATGTTCGCACGGCGAGCTTGAAAATCCTCAAAATTACTACAGGAGGAAACTTCCAACCATTTTTTGCAACCGGGCGCCCAAAGTTCAATGTCGCGACAACGTGCAGCAGCAAAGCTTAGATCAGCGGTACATAATTCAAGGACACGATAGGGAAGCTCGAGTTTTTGAAGAACAATTTCAGCATTGCCTATCAGATCCTCCCATGCTGCATAGGAATCTTCCGGTTTAACAAATTGTACCATTTCAACTTTATTGAATTGATGAAGTCGTTGTAATCCTCGAGTATCCTTACCATAAGACCCTGCTTCTCTGCGAAAACAGCCGGAGTAAGCAACATATTTGATAGGAAGATCGGAAGGAGATAACACTTCATCACGGTGCATATTGGTGACGGGAACTTCCGCTGTAGGGATAAGCCAAAGATCATCATCTTCAAGATGATACATATCATCAGCCATTTTAGGTAATTGCCCGGTACCGATCGCAGAGTCCGAAAGAACAAGATAGGGCGGAAATATTTCCGTATATCCATGTTCGCTGACATGCAGGTCCAACATAAAATTGATCAATGCGCGTTCCAAACGTGCACCCCAGCCGGTATACAGGGGAAAACCGCTGCCTGCGATCTTTGCGCCACGTTTGAGATCCAGCATCTTTAAATTTTCAGCTATATCTAAATGGTCTTTGAGTTCAAAATCGTATTCGGGAATTTTTCCCCAGGAAGAAACTTCTTCATTATCCGCTTCACTTTTTCCTACCGGAGTATCCTGGCTGGGATAATTCGGTATGGCAAGTAATTTTGTTTTTAAATCTTGCTGAATGGAAGCCAACTCAACATCATTTTCTTTGATTTTTGCGCCGAGCACTTGCATGTCTGCGATCTCTGCAGAGGCATCTTCTTTATTACGTTTTTTAAAGCTGATAGTTTGTGAGGCCGTATTTCGGCGGAATTTCATATCATCGGTTTCTTTACCGAGGTTTTTACGCCGATCATCTAAAGCCAAAAGAGCGTCTATATCAATTTTAACATTTTTAGTTTCAACCCGTTGGCGGGTCAATTCGGGGTTTTCACGAATTTCTTTAATATCTAGCATGTCTTCCTTCCTTTATCAGGGAAAAATACAAATACAAAGCGCAAATACCCATAAAAAAATCTTTTAAGACGTAAAATGTAAACCTATGGAATAAGAGCGAGAGATGGAGAGATGGAGAGATGGAGAGAAAATATATTCATTTATGTGATGGGGGTCATTGTTTTTATAAGGGTAAGATCACGTGATGAAAAAAAGTGATATATTGTTTGAAAAGGAGTTTAATTTGGACGCGATTCGTGACCATAGGGATTTAAAAGTTTATCAAAAGGCATTTCAATTTGCAAGCAAGATATTTGATCTTTCAAAATCTTTTCCCAAAGAAGAAAAATATTCATTAACAAATCAGATCAGACGCTCATCAAGATCGGTTGGAAGTAATATTGTTGAAGCATTCAGAAGTAGAATGTATCCAAAATCATTTACTTCTAAGATAAACATTAGTGAAGCTGAGGCTGCGGAAACACAACACTGGTTAGATATTGCTTTTGATTGTGACCTTATTGAGGAAGAAATTTATAAAGATTATCGGCCTAATGGTAATTTTAGGGGGCTATTTTGCCAAAAAATGGTCAGTTAAGATGA
>CAYNBL010000034.1:0-8144 GCA_964395205.1 uncultured bacterium
TCCTAACATTCAATTAATTATAACGTTTTTAGCCCCCTAAAATTACCATTAGGCCAGATTATCGAAATGAATATGATAATATAATTGGCATGTTAGTGAATATGAAAAGATCTGCAGATAAATGGGGGTTTAAATAAGATTTATTATTTTCCTTTCACTCATCCCATCTCTTCGTTTCTTCCTCTCTCTATCTCTCATTCTCTCTGTCTTATGCTCTTTTTTTCTTCAAATAAGCACGCAGCAAGGTTGGTAATAATGACAAACTCAAGAACATTGACAATATCATGGATATCCACATCATAATGGAAATATGCAGATGTAGTGTTAGGGGAGTGGTCATCAAGGCTGTCATCCCGATCGCCAATCCGAGAGCGTTTGTCATGATCGGTCGTGCCGCATAATTAAAGGCTAAGTTGACATCTTGTAGTTTTAACGCAACCGATGTTAGATGAATGGCATAATCAACGCCGATACCAACCGTAATACTGAAGATCATGGCTGTCATCACAGTAAGTGACATTCCGGAAAGCCCAAGAAAACCATAAAGGAATGATGATGTAACCAGAATAGAAATAAGAGATATTAGCACTGGCACGATCTTCCTAAAGGTAATGAAAAGCAAAGCGAACATAATGCCCAGAGCCATGATCAGCGTATTCTTAAGATTGTTTACCATGTTCTGGTTTAGTTCATCCATGATAAAACTCATGCCGGTAATGGCAATAGAGGTATTGGGAATTTGAATATCACTTACCATTTGCTTCATGGCGGACAAGCTTTCATGATGAATTTCAGACGGCAAAATGGTGATCTTTACGGCATTTTGTTTCAGGTCGAGCATATGCCCAAGCGGGATGTTTTCTTGTGCAATAAGATCAGAGATGATTTTTTGATCCGGGGACATCATTCTTAACATGCGCATCATGGGTTGACTAAGGATCTTATCAACAACATCGTAGGGGGATATAACTTTCCCATATTGGCTCAGGCTGTCCGTAAACTGATATATTTCTGTTTTCAATTCCTTGTCCAAAATATCATTATCATGCTGGATGAAAACGTATGACGGCATGCTCCCGCCGTGTATTTCCGTAATTGCCTCTGCACTTTGATAGACATCTGTGCTTTTCTTGAACATCGATAATTGATTGAAATCGGTCTTGACTTTAGAATATCCGAAAATACTGACACAAATTAAAATGATGGTAATGAGCAGAGCCGGCCAACCCCAGAGTTTTTTCAATCCCGCTCCGCTGATCCTTGGTTCCGTGCGTTCAGCTTTAAAGCTTACTTTATTGATCAGGAAAAGAGGCAGAATAAACCAGGTTGCTAATCCTGCAAAAGCAATTCCGGTTGAAGTGAAGATGGCAAGTTCTCGGACAGCATTTGTATCCATGAGCAGTAATGATAAAAAACCGCCGATGGATGTTATGGTCGTGATGATCATAGGAATTCCCACTAGGGCCAATGTGCTTCCGACAGCCTTTTTCTTTTCTTCGCCCTTAGCACGTGCGTCAAGATAATGCGATACGAAATGCAAGCCGTCCGCGCTTCCGATAATGATAGTAAAGATTGGGGCGATCGCTGTTATAATAGATACTTTTCCGCCGATCCACCCCGCAAGCCCTAGCGTCCATAATGCGCCGACCACAGCAGGTAGTACCGACATGAAAGTTGCTTTGAAGGAACGCATTTGCATTCTGAAGACGAAAAAGATAAGTCCGATGGCTAAAAAAGGAAGATAAAACAGGATTTGAATAATAAAATCGATCAGCCGTTTCTGCATGAACGAAGTCCCTGAAATGTCATAAGTCATTCCGGTATTGATGATCAATGATTCAATATGCTTTATCTGTTTGCGGCTCAAACTGCTGTCTGCCACAACGGACATGAATACCTCCCATTTGCCATCATGGCGGATCAGGGAAGATATCTCACTCATAAAACCACTGTCTTTGATCTCGCCGTTCATGACGGGGCTCATAACATAAGCAATACCGGGCAGGGATTTCAGGGTATCACTAAGCGTCACGATAGAATTTGAGGTGCTTTCATCCAGTGAATCTTTTTGAGTATGTAGGACGATGAGCATTTCATCACCACTTTTAAAAACTTCGTTCATCTTATCGAAAGAGTCCTTTACTTCGGACTTGTTCGGCATAAAGATCATCATATCCGGATTGAGCTTCAATTGAAAAATCCCGGCAATGCCAAGTAGCATAAGTAAAGCAAATATTACAAAGAACGGTTTATTCTTTTTTTCGATGATAGTGGTGAAGTTTTGATAGTTTGACATGATTTTATGTGGTTTTGAGGTTATACTCCCAACTGAGTCAAGTTTCTTAACTTTTCTGTATTTTACAGATACTTAAGGCATTTTAGTCGAATTTGAAAAGTTAAGAAACTTGACTCAGTTGGATAGTTCTTTGAATTTTTTCAATACGCTCAACAATCTTTCCACCTGCTTATCTTCATGTGCCGATGAAAGTGCAAATCGAAAATAATCGGGTTTCTCTGGATATCTGATAAGCGAAGGATAAATTTCAGCAGCAATTAACATTTCACGAAGTTTATCGGCACTCTCGGGTCCGTCAATATTAATACTGATGGTGGGCGATGGAATGACGGGTACATCATACCCCAGATCAAATAAATACTGTTTAGTTTTCAGACAGCGCTGTTGAAGACCAGAGATCAATTCTGTGTTTTCCTGAAGAAGTTCAAGCGAGGTGATAGCGGCTGCTACCATAGGCAAAGGCATAGCGGATGTTGTGGCATAAGCAATAGTATCTCTTACTGCGCGAACGCATTCCGCCAATCCCGATACGAATCCACCCGATACACCGACGGCCTTAGAAAGAGAGCCTGTAATCAAAAGATGTTTTTTACTTATATTAAAATGTTCAACTGATCCACGACCATGCTCGCCCAGAATGCAAATAGCATGCGCATCATCAATTACGAGAGCGCCTTCATATTTTTCAACAATATCCGCATAATCTTGCAAGGGTGGTAGAAAACTGTACAATCCGTCCGTGATAATACAGGGTTTTTTGCCGTGGCTTTTGATGTGTTTATCCAGTTCTTTCATGTCTTTGGGAATAACATGTTTTTCTAATCCGCTCATCTTTATGGATGCTTTCAGACTTGGATGGCACTGTGGATGATAGTAACAGACAATATCTTTGATCGCAAAAACCTCAAATAAAGCCAAATTTGCCATGTAGCCGGTAGGAAGTAAAGCTGTCGACTCTGTTTGTAAAAAATCAGAGATAGTATTTTCCAATTTAATATGCAGAGGATGATTGCCGGTTGTAACCCGGGAACCGCCGCAATTTAAACCAAATTCGTCGGTCGATTCTTTAACGGATTGTTTGATTTTTGGATGTTGCGAAAGACGATGATAATCATAACCACCGAAAAAAAGATATTTCTTATCGTTCCAAATAATGTGGACCAGATCAACAGGTTGCAAAATGGGTGCGGGCATATAGTACTTCCTTATTCTTTGATGCATGTAATATATTTCGAATAAAGTATAAAGGCAAAGGGCAAAAGGCAAAAGTGTTCGTAGAGTTCAACCCCTCGACAAGCTCAGGGTTGGAGGTTTGGGGTACACATTTCCCCGGGGTTTCACTCCGGGTTAAGTCTGGTTTAACCCTTCGACAAGCTCAGGGTTACTAACATAACCCCGACGAAAGGAGGGGTTAAACCAAAAATAACCCGGCATGAAATGCCGGGATAGAGGATAACATAATTAACAACCCCGAGCTTGTCGAGGGGTTGAACACCTATTTGAGAAGAGACAGTAATTATTAATCAAGATATTCTCTGTGCCTTGTTTTCCCTTGCGTCTTTGTGTGCGGTCTCACGTCTCACGATTTTTAATTATTAATTTTCAATTTTCCATTATTTATCCGTACATTTCGCGGTAAAAGAAAGGGGTTCAATGGACCTACTAGCTACTCTCCCGCCAAATCTCGCTCAATACTTGGTTATTCCGCTTCTGATCATGTTCGCAAGAATTTGTGATGTAACCATCGGTACATTTCGGATCATTTTAGTTTCGCGAGGTGAACGGCTTTATGCTTCACTTGCGGGGTTTGTTGAAGTTTTCATTTGGGTTGTGGTTGTTTCGCAGGTTTTGACGAATCTCGGTGGCTGGATCAATTATATTGCTTATGCGGCGGGATTCGCCATGGGTAATTATATCGGGATCACACTCGAAAGACGACTTGCTATGGGAATGGTTGTGATGAGGGTAATTACCAATAAACCGGCCGATGAGCTAATCGAACATCTTAAGCAGGAATATCATGGGGTGACATCGATTGCCGCCAGAGGTGTATCGGGTGAAGTAAGACTCGTTCTTGCTGTTGTAAAAAGAAAAGATATTCCTTATTTTTTAAAGATCGTTAAAAATTATAACCCCAAAGCCTTTGTTTCGGTAGAGGACGTCCGGTATTTGAGCGATACCCATTTACCCACAAAGGGAAAAGAAAGAACAAATTTAAACCAAGCTTTTAAATTTAGCTTGAAAAGAAAATAACACCAAAATGTAGGGGCTGGACATGTCCAGCCCAAATATGTTGAAAAAAACAAGAAGCTGTGTGGAAATATAGAAAAGGAGTTCATAATGAAAAAATGGACATGGATCCCGGTCGTGCTGATGCTCCTGATCCTAAACTCATGTGGAGAAGAAATGATCGAAGCACCAAAAGCAAAGAAGATCGACAAGGAAATGACCATTCATGGTGATACTCGTGTAGATCCTTATTATTGGCTAAAAGAAAGAGAAGATCCGGAAGTGATATCCTATCTTGAAGCGGAAAATGATTATGCTGCTGCCAAAATGAAGGATACGGAACGCCTGCAGAAAAAGCTGTATAAAGAAATGGTCGCCCGCATTAAACAAGATGACGAATCTGTACCCTATTGGATGAACGGCTACTTATACTACAGTCGTTATGAAAAGGGTAAAGAATATCCTATCTATTGTCGGAAGACTGCTGAAAATGCAAATGAAGAGATACTTTTAAATGTAAACGAACTGGCAGAAGGTTATGCATTTTATAAAGTTTCAGGACTTTATGTTTCCCCCAATAATCAAATGCTTGCTTTCGGAGAAGATACGCTTTCGCGAAGAAAATATACATTGCGTTTTCTTGATCTGAAAACCCGCGAATTTTTGCCGGATCAGATAGTAAATACGCCCGGTGGCGTAGCTTGGGCAAACGACAATAAGACCATTTTTTATAATATTAAAGATGAGACCTTGCGTCCGGCTCAAACATGGCGACATATATTGGGTTCGGATACTGAAAAAGATGAATTGGTCTATGATGAAACAGACGATACATTCTATCATGGTGTCTATCGATCAAACAGTGGAAAATATATTATGTTGGTATCTCAGGCGTCGATTACCACGGAATATAGCTTTATAGATGCCGACAATCCCGCATCGGATCCTGTTCTTATTCAAGAAAGAATTCGCGGACTGGAATATAGTCCCACACATGTTGGGTCTGTTTTTTATATACTAACGAATGACAATGCCCAGAACTTTAAATTAATGGCCGTTCCGACTTCAGCTCCGAGCAAAAAGAACTGGAAAGAGATCGTAGCTCATCGTGAAGATGTGCTGATTGAAGGATCGGAATTCTTTAAAGATCGCTATGTCTTGCAGGAACGGAGCAATGCTCAGCCGCGTCTCCGTATTATCAGTTATGACGGAAAAGTTGATGACTATATTGAATTCGATGAAGAAGCCTATGATGTATGGATCAGTACCAATCGCGAATTTGATTCGGAATACCTTCGCTTTGGTTATGAATCTATGACCACGCCAAACTCAACTTATGACCAAAATTTGATTACGGGCGAAAGAGAATTAAAGAAACAACGCGAAGTTCTCGGAACTTTTGATCCAGTAAATTATGAAACAAAACGACTATGGGCCGATGCCCGTGACGGTGCGAAAGTACCCATGTCCATTGTTTATAAAAAAGGAACACCTCTTGACGGTTCGGCTCCGCTTGTTCTATATGCTTACGGATCTTATGGGATCAACATGACGCCATATTTTTCATCCGTACGTTTGAGTTTATTGGATCGTGGATATATTTGGGCTATCGCCCATATCCGTGGTGGACAAGAAATGGGTCGCTATTGGTATGATGATGGAAAATTGCTCAATAAGATGAATACCTTCAATGATTTCATTGATTGTGCCGATCATCTAGTCAAAGAAAAGTATACGACATACGACAATATGGTTGCCATGGGCGGTTCCGCCGGTGGTCTTTTAGTTGGTGCGGTTGCAAACCTTGCTCCCGAGAAATTTGCAGGTATTGTTGCTCAGGTTCCTTTTGTTGATGTTGTGACGACCATGCTGGATGATAGCATTCCTTTAACAACCAATGAATACGACGAATGGGGTAATCCCAACGAAAAAGAATATTACGAGTACATGAAAAGCTATTCACCTTATGATAATGTGGAAGCCAAAGATTATCCTAATATTTTAATCACAACAGGTCTACATGATTCTCAGGTTCAGTATTGGGAACCGGCAAAATGGACAGCCAAACTCCGTGATCTGAAAACAGATGATAATCTGGTTCTAATGAAAACCGAAATGGACTATGGTCATGGCGGTGCGTCAGGTCGTTTCCAGGTCTATAAGGAATATGCACTTGAATTTGCGTTTATTATGAAGGTGACTGATAAATGATAATGTTGTAACGACGCGATGCATCGCGTCGGTACTTGTGGATGATGAATATTCAAGGAATAGATTAATGTCGGGGCGGACCTAAGTGTCCGCCCTTTTCTTTTTTTCGAAGGTTTTAATTTATAACTGATGGCTGAACCATATTTGTAACATTTCGAACTGTCCGGTTTTTGGGGAGAAGGTCACTGTTTTTAGCATTAAAGCAATTAATTAAGACAAGCCTTCGCTAAAGCTTCGGCCGGCAGGCGACTACGCTCAAGATGACAGCTTTTCTTGTTGTTTTTAAATTTTTTGTGCCTTGGACTTTCTTCATGCCTTTACACCTTCGCCCCGAAACGCCGGGGCTACGGCGCACAAGTGTATGAGGTCTTTCTTCAGTCTCACGTTTCACGTTTCACGTCTCACGTTTCACGTCTCACGTTTCACGTCTCACGTCTTCTTCTTTTTCATTTCCCTTTTATTTTTAAACCCCTATATTTAAGGCTGAAAATAAGGAGTAATTAATGTTAGGAAAAAAAGCGGATCCGAAAGATCTAAAAAAAGCATTGTTTCTGGAACGCGAAAATGCATGGGATCATATCCCCGAAGCACAAATGAAAGCACTAGAATCTTATATGGGCACTTATCGCTCATTTCTTGATTATGGAAAAACCGAACGCGAATCTGCTGATACAGCCATAGAAATACTGGAAAAAGCAGGGTATGTTGATATTCGTAAAACAAAAGATACAAAAAAGATCTATTATAATCACATGGGACGCGCTGTTGCGGTTTTTCGTCAGGGTAAAGGACCCATTGACAAGAATCTACGTATTCTCGTAGCGCATATTGATTCTCCAAGACTGGATCTTAAGCAATATCCACTTTATGAAGATGAAGAAATAGCCATGTTAAAAACCCACTACTATGGTGGAATAAAAAAATATCAATGGGTATCACGTCCCTTGGCTTTGCATGGTGCAATTGCTTTCCCCGATGGTACGGTAAACACAATCGTGATCGGTGAAGATGCAGACGATCCGGTTTTTACTATTGCAGATCTTCTACCGCATCTTGCCGGTAAAGCTCAAATGGGTAAAAAAGCCAACGAATTTATTCCGGCTGAGAAGTTGAACATTATTGTGGGTGGTAAACCTTTCAGTGATGATAAAGAAGTTGAAGACAGAGTTAAACTTCATGTGCTGTCATTACTTAATGAAACATATGGTATTACCGAACATGATTTCGTTTCAGCCGATCTTGAGATCGTCCCTGCAGGTAAAAGCCGCGATGTTGGTTTGGATCGTGCTTTTATTGGGGGATACGGTCAAGATGACCGCGTTTGTTCCTACGCTTCTTTGCGTGCCGTTATAGATGCTGAAGACCCTGAAGTATCATCTTTGGTCCTTCTTCTTGATAAGGAAGAGAT
>CAYNBL010000034.1:8244-19468 GCA_964395205.1 uncultured bacterium
ATTATATTTTTGAACGCATGATAACTAAATAGAAAGGACAGAACAATGAAGTATTTTAACATGACAGTTGTTCTTTTTCTTGCAGTACTTGCAGGGTGCTCGGCACCCTCGGCCGATATTACCATTTTGCACTGGAATGATTTACATGCACATAATACAACATGGGTGCCGACCAGTTATAATAATGACAAACATGCTGTTGGAGGATACGCGCTTTTTGATGCCTATCTTGACAGTTTAGAAAAAGTTTATCCCGGTGCCCTAAGGGTTAATGCCGGTGATGATTTTCAAGGTTCTCCCATGTGCGCCGTAACAAAAGGTTTTTCTCAAATAGAGATCCTAAATTTGGTCAAGCCCGATTTTTTTACGATAGGAAATCATGAATTTGATTATTCCTGGGCACATTTGGATTCCTTGCGTTTGAATGAAGCTAAATTTGGTATGTATGCGGCAAATTTGATCGATACAGAAACCGGCGAAAGTGCAACACCTCAATTTCGGATCTTTTTGCGCAAAGGGTATCGTTTTGCATTAATAGGATTGACCACTCCTTATCTTGATGAGTTGACCCTGCCAAAGAATCTTGAAGGCATAGAAGTCGCTGATCCTGCTGAGACAGTACAAAATCTGATCAACACATTAAAATCTCGTAAGATTGACCTTTTTGTGGTTGTTTCTCACATGGGAATAGGTGATGATCGCAGACTTGCCGAAGCAGTTCCCGAAATTGATCTTATTGTAGGCGGACACAGCCATACATATATGCGTGAAGCCGAAAATGTAAATGGCGTTTGGATCGTTCAAGCGAATGACCATGGCCGTTATGTAGGCGTTACCAATTTTCATGTAGATGAAGGCAAAATAACATCTTTGGAGATGGATTATGTAGAAACGATCGTTGGAAAATTAACCCCGTCAAAAGATGTTGCAGAGATCGTTAATGCATATGAAGCCGAGCTCACAGAAGCTATGGATGAAGTTATAGGGACGCTGGAAAGCCCCTGGTCAACACGTGGTGCCGAATCAAATCTGGGTAACTGGATCGCCGATGCTTTTCGTGAGGCAACCGATTCAGATATTGCTATGATGAATAACGGCGGTATCAGGAAGGGTCTGGATCCCGGTAAAATTCTTGTTCGTGATATATGGGAAATATCTCCTTTCGGGAATACATTGGTAACATTTGAATGGACAGGACAAGAATTAACGGAAGCATTGGATTTTATGGCTAAGCAAGGACGCTCTATGCAAGTTTCGGGAATAGATATGGTGTTGGATCGAAACGAAGGTCTGGTTAAGGCCATAGTTTATGGAGCTGAAATAGATCTAGAAAGGACCTATACGCTTTGTGTTAATAATTATACTGCAAGTCAGGGCGATAAATATTTTGGAAAGAAAATTGAACCCTTGCATGAAACAGGACTGGTCGATCGTGATGTTTTGATCGAAGCAGTGCGTAAAAAACCGATCATAAACTCTGAAATTGAAGGACGCGTTATTATTCTATGAGAAAAATATTAAGCATATTTTTATTTTTCGTTTTCCTGACTTCTTGCGGAGACTATTTATTGGGTCCGGAAGAAAATGTTGGAATAAAAACGGATCCCGGTCAAGAGACGGTTCAAGAGGAGATCAGCTTAATTACTTCCCCTAAGCGTATGGCTTTTGATGACTTTGCCCGGGCTATTCCCATTCCCGAAGTAACGCTGGCATTACAGGCCGTTTTTTATGACAAAGCGATTGGAGATTCGATCAGTGTATATACCCAGCCGGATATGTCGTATACTCTAAGCGGGTATGTGACGGATAATACGGCATTTTATGATCAGGTCCTTTATCCAGCTATTCAACCGTATCTAGATTCATTAAAAACACTGCAAAAATATCAGGCTGTCAATGCATTGACCCTGTTTATTTATGAAAGCTATATGGACTTTTTTAGTGAGAATTACCAACACGGATTCTATCGTTGGGGAGGGGATATCACTGACAGGGACCAGCCACAGAATTCATGGTCTAATTCAACTTCAATAGAACGTTACGGAATGGATTGTTCCGGTTTTGGCGCATCTCCATTTGAGGCAGCGGTCTTGCTGGGGATCTTAGACTCCACCGAAATCGAATCGGCTTTCTCATGGTTCGGGTTTCGCCATATCTGCAGAACTGATCCGAATATTTCAGATGGCGGAGGTAGAATCGGCTCAACAAATAATTTCCGTCTTGAAGTATCCGATATGGCAAAAGTTGGTGAGTTGATCACAACCATCGCATCGGGCACAAGGCCAACGGATACACAAATGGATTTGATGCAAGCCGGAGATGTCGTGGTCAAAAGCGGGCACATGGGAATATTGGTAGAGATCAATGAAGAACTTTATTTCCTTGAATCCGGTGGTGGGACGGTTAGTGAAGACGGTCTTTATACGCCCTATCTGGCACAGGATGCATTAGAAGATTTTGCAGGGTATCGCACAACGACTATTCGTAGATGTTTGCCCGAAAAGGAAACAAGTACGGGAATTGTGCATTATTAATAAAAAAAGGGTCAAATTATGAAAAAAATATTTAGTATTATTTCGGTCATGATCATCATGCTGGGATTGGTATCTTGTTCAAGCGATATGAAAGAACCCCTTACCTTTGTTTTTCTCGCTGACACACATATTGGAACCGCGATTGGAGCAGACGATCTCAGAAACTCCGTTCGTGATATTAACAACATTGATAATATTGATTTTGTGATCTTAGCGGGTGATGCCACAGAATATGATCTGGCCGGTGAATTGGATACCGTTAAAGCCATTATGTCAGAACTCAAAGTACCTTATCATATTATTCCCGGAAATCATGAACTGAAATGGTCCGCCTCCGGAGGAGAAAAATTCAAGAAACTTTTTGGCGACGATAAATTCAATGTCGTATACAAAGGTTATCGTTTTATCGGTGTAAATCAGGGACCGCTCATGCGCATGGGTGAAGGTTTCATTGCGCGAGAAGATATTAACTGGGTACATTCGGCATTAAAGAAAATGTGGCCAAAGAAACAGCCGGTCTTTTTCATAACACATTATCCTATTGACCATACCGTTACGAATTCTTACGAGTTTTTGGATATTGTTAAGCATTACAATGTTCAAGCAATTATGCACGGTCACGGTCACAGCAATCGTTTAAATGATTATTCGGATGTAACAGGGATCATGGGGCGATCAAATTTAAGTCGCGGTATGCCGGGTGGATATAATATAGTAAGTATTAAAGCTGACACCATGACCTGGACAGAACGCCGTCCTGTTGCCAAAGAAAGTTTGGAGCCTTGGCTGGTTTTACCCTTAAAAGATTTTGAATACAGTGATTCGCATGAAGCGCTAATGCCCGATATGTCCGTGAATGAAGAATATCCTGAAGTTAAAGTGAATTGGTCATACGATTCGGAATATTCCATTACAGCAGCGGTTGCCATGGCAGATGATAAAGTGATCTTTGGAAATCGTTCAGGAAAGGTGATTGCACTGTCTTTGGATACCGGAAATGAATTATGGTCATATCAAACCGGTGGTCCGATCTTTACGGAACCCGCAGTCATGGACACATTGGTTTATGTGACATCAACCGACTCTTCGCTCTATTGCCTTAATAATAAGAATGGCGAAAAAGTTTGGAAATATAAAACCAAAGCGCCTATTGTCGCGCATCCTGTTGTCCGTGATAATAAGGTCTATTTTGGCGGAAGCGACGGAAAATTTCGCGCTGTTAACGCAATAACAGGCAAACTGGTTTGGGATTTTATGAGTATCGCGACGTACGTAGAGACCAAGCCTTTGATCGCTGAAGGAAAAGTGATCTTTGGGGCCTGGGATACACATTTATATGCCCTAGATGCAGAAAAAGGAAGCATGAAATGGATGTGGAAAGGTGAAAAAAGCGGATTGCTTTATTCGCCGGCAGTGGTGCATCCCGTCTATGCCAATGGAAAAGTTTTTATCGTAGCTCCCGATCGTGTTATGTCCGCAATCAATATTGAAGACGGTAAAACGGTATGGCGTTCAAACACCTTTAAAGTGAGAGAAAATATCGGTCTCTCTAAAGATGCCTCAACCGTTTATGCCAAGACAATGTGGGATATCGTCTGTGCAATTTCTACAGAAGGCGATAAGCCCGAGACCCGTTGGAGCACAGAAGCAAACTATGGTTTCGAGATAGATCCTTCAAATCCGGTTGAATATGCCGGACAGGTTTATTTTACGACTCAATTTGGCTATGTCTTTTCTTTGAACGCCAAAGATGGATCAATAACATGGCAGCATCGCATTGGTTCTAATTTGCTAAATACACCGGTTGTCATGGATAATATGATGGTTATTAGCGGCATGGATGGAAAGGTCACAAAATTAGTGACGAGTGACTCGTAATGCGTGAAATGTGAAATATTTTCAATGATGTAGGGGCTCGACATCCTTCTTCGCCAAGGCTATGAAGGACAGGTGTCGAGCCCTTTTTTATTGTCGCTTTATATTTTACAGAATCGGATTTACATAGAGATCCTGAACAAGACATCCACTGGATGCCTTTCCAGGATGACGAATTTAGCTCTTTTTTCTTTCCCCCTCTTACGCCCACACTCTCAAGCTACGAACCCCGGACTCCGAACCCCGGACTCCGAACACCGAACCCCCATTCCCCGAATTCGACACGGAACAATTTCTTGTCCTTTGTCCTTCATTATATTAAGTTTTATTAAAACCACCTCTCATTTCTTGTTTAATTAAAAACAAGGGAGAAGACAATGAAGATCCGAATTCTTGCATTGATCCTCTGCATCGCGCTTTTGTTTGCAGTGCCGGCAAAAGGACAGGGATTTGCATTAGGATATCAGTATGCTTTTTCTGGAGAATATTATTCCGGTTATATGATGTTTTTTGATCTTGTTGGTCCTATTGGCATATACGCCAATTTCTATGGAATCGGTGTTTATAATTACGCCGATTATAATGAATCTTGGCCGGGTGATGAGTTGGCATTTATCATTGACCGGGATTATTGGGCGGCTCAAAGTTTTGGAGTAACATTCCATGTGTTTTACGGCTTATATATGTATGCCGGTTACTGTAATGGGAATTACATTTCCGTTCATGAAAGCACTTGGTTTGATGAAACGTATACTTGGAGTTATGACGGATTTTATACAACACAGGAATGGAGTTATAATAGTAATCCGGGTTTTGATATTGGCGTTAATATTGTTGCAATTCCCTATTTTGGTGTCGTTTTAGGTTACAATTCTTCTTTGAATGCAGTGGTTGTGGGATTTAATACGAGTTTGTATTTTTAAGCTTGTGATTATTACAAGATTGAGATAATCAAAAAATAATCTGAAAACCAGTTCAACCCCTCGACCAAGCTCGGGGTTGCTTATTTCTGAATTGCTACTTCCCGGCATTTCATGCCGGGTTATTAAACGTTTAACCCCTCCATTCGTCGGGGTTATTAAATAAGATTTATTGAATTGATATTATAACCCTGAGTTTATCGAAGGGTTAAATTAATATAACCCGGGATGAAATCCCGGGGACAAAGCTAGTAAGCATTTCCCAACCCCGAGCTTGGTCGAGGGGTTGAACATTGTTAATTCCCCCATTTGTGCATTTTCCAAATCGAAAATTCGAAGCGCTCGGAATGTCTCAATTTCATTATATTCATGGCTATTTTTAGCTCTGGCTCATATAACTCGCTACTACTCGCACGTATTATAAAAAAATAATAACAAGAAAATCCCCCATAAACAAAGGGTATTATCGACATTGCCAAAAATAATATAAAAAAACTTGCATTTTTTTCTTGCATGTGTTCTGTAATGGTGTTATACTTATGTAGAACACTGGAATACTGGTGTGAATTGAAACACAAAGAGAACCACAATGAGTATTAACTTCGACAGTTCAAAAGCTATATACCTCCAATTGGCCGATCTCATCAGAGATTCGATCATGTCCGGTGCATTGAAAAGCGGAGAAGCTATCCCCTCCGTTAGACAGATGTCAGCCGATTACCGTTTGAACCCTCAAACGATTTTAAACGCCACACAGCTTCTTGTCAATGAGGGTTTGTTAGAAAAGCAACGCGGCAAAGGTTATTTCGTCACTGATCCCGCACAGGATGCTCTAAAAGAATCCGCGGTCATTCATTTTGAAGACATAACCATTCCGGACATGATCAAGCAGGCCAAGATGTTGAACGTCAGCAAAGATGAACTATGTAAATTGATCGAAATGAAATTTAACAAATAAGAAAACTTTTTTAGGAGAAGAACCATGTTTAGTAACAAACTTATCAGACGCCACAACAGCTCTATGTCTTATGTAAGAGCTATGTCAATTCGAATCGTAAAACCGGTCAAATAACAAGAACCACGATTCAAGAAACAAAAAACAAGAAACAAGAAAAGATCTCATGTTAAACAACAAAAATCAAACAGCCGACATTATGGAACAACGCGAAAGTGCAAACTCCAAAGATATGTTATCACACGGCGAAAAGCAGTGCTGTCCTTTTTTAACCCGTGCTCGCTTTTATAAGACGCAAAGCCTGAAAGACAAAAAAATATTTTCTACCTTAAATGGCGGTAGCATGGAAAAGAAAAGAAAAATAAATGATGAGATCGATGAACATGCCGGCACATCAATGATGTATTACTTGTAACAAAGGGAATTGGAATGGAACATTATATCAACGTAAAGAATCTTACGAAAAACTACAAAAACGTCACCGCCTTGCAAAATGTAGATCTTGACATACCCAAAGGTCGCATTATTGGACTCATGGGTAAGAATGGTGCAGGTAAATCGACTTTGCTAAAATGCATTTTAGGTTTACTGCGATACGAAGGTGAGATATCCATGTTTGATAAATCTATCCGGGAATGGAAACATGAGCTTTATGGGCGTGTTGCCTTTATTCCCGATGTCAGTGGTTTAGATCCTCGTTTGACGGTTAAACAAACTATCGATTTTACTGCCGCTGTGAATGATTCCTGGAATTGGGATAAATCAGAACGTCTTTTTGCAAAGAGCGATCTTCCTTGTGACCAAAAAGTGGCTACTTTATCAAAAGGAATGAAAACGAAGCTTTATCTTTTACTTACTTTATCCAAGGATGTGGATGTCCTTTTACTTGACGAGCCCACTTTGGGTTTGGATATTGTTTTCCGTAAAGAATTCTATGATCTGCTGCTTGGTGAATTTTATGACGAAAGCAAAACTGTGATCATTTCCACCCATCAAGTAGCTGAGGTGGAAAATATCCTACAGGATGTGATCTTTATTGATAAAGGTTCTATCATTGTGAATGAATCCGTGGATGCTCTTAAAGATAGATGGCATATTTATGAAGTGCCTCAAGATCAAGAAGAAACATTAATGCAATATAATCCCAAAGTAGTAACCAAGACTCTCGGCCATGTTCGCGCATTGGTTGAAGGCAAGGTTGATATTTCGGATTCAAAAAAAATAATACCGAGTCTGGCAGAGATATTTATTGCCTTAACTCAGGGTAACTAGTATAGGGGATTAAGATGTCACATTACTTAACATTACTAAAAACAGAATACATTAAGCGAAAACCTTCATATTGGCTTCCCGTATGGATCGTGGCTGGTATTGTACTTCTCGTATTGATCATTTCCATTACGGCAATGGTAGCACATTGGGATGAAATTGAGATAGGTATGATCAATATGGCCTTTGATTATGATGATATTCAAGATGGAGTTATGCTCGGGACGTATGGAAGTATGATCCTGGTCGTATTTGTATTCGGGATCTTTCTTCTAATTAACTCACAGAGCAGCCTGTCAAAAGAAAAAGAACTCGGTTGTGAGTTTTTCTATCGCTGCCAGCCAGTCAATATCTGGGCTTGTACAGCTGCTAAGTATCTTATGCATGTATTTGCGGGTTCAGTACTCCTGCTGGGCGTTGGGTTAATACTCGGATTGATCATGGCTATTGTCTTAGCAAGTACGATGGGCGGCTTCTACTTAGGCTCTGCGATTGTAGGAAGTTTGCTTGGTGTGGTCTTATATCTTAAGATCGCGTTGGTCTTTGGATCGCTCTTATTTTTATTCTCGTCCATCTTTAAGAACAATGCATTTTTAAAGGGAGCAATTTTTCTTGGCTTAATAGATTTGGTTTTCTTTATGATCGAAGAGATCACAAGGAACACAATTAACATGCCTAGTATTTATGAAGGATTGGTTGCGCTGCTTGGTAACCTGAACGTTGATGCTGATCTTAGTCTGGGTTATGTATTAGCTGACTACAGATTATTGATAGCACTTGTATTCGCCGGAGCCTGCTATGCCGGAGCTACCTTGATCTACAAACATAAAACAACAGAAGCGTAGGAGTTGAAAATGAAAAAAATCACAAAAATCATCATGATCCTGGCCATTGTAATGGTGGGATTTGGCTTTGCAAAATCTGTCCTCGTCACAGGTCCGCTTGAAAGCGAAGAAGTCAAAGTAAAATCGTTTAACAGACTAGATGTTCGCTCACAATTTAATGTTCGCCTTACTCAGGGATATAAAGAAGAGCTTGTGATCGAAACATATAAAAGTCTAAGACCCTATATTAAAGTTGAGCAAGAAAATAATACGCTCAAGATCTCTTTTGATCACAAGGTAAATAGGATCAATTGGGGTGGTAAAGATCGTGTACTGGATCTTCATATTACGGTCAAAGACCTTGATAAGATCTCATTATCCGGAGCATGTGACCTCTATATGCAAACAGATTTCGAAACGAAGGGTGACTTAAAGATATCTGCCAGTGGTGCCAGCGACCTTGATATGATGAGCGTAAAAGGAAATAACATTAAGATCATCACATCCGGTGCCAGTGATATTTTTAACGCGGATATTTTTGGTAAAAAAGTATATATCAATGCCAGCGGTGCCAGTGATGGTGACCTCAGTATTGTAGCCGATATTGTTGATTTCATTGCGTCGGGTGCATCCGATTTTGATATTAACGTTGATGTTGATGATATTAAGATCAACGCAAACGGGTCTTCAGACTTTAATGTAAGAGGTAAAAGCAAAATATTTACAGTTGATGTAAGTGGTTCCTCCGAAATGAAAGCCTACGACTTGGTAAGTGACACTGTTATTATTGAAGCTTCCGGCAGTTCTGATTGTAAAGTATATGCAGTAAAAGTTATTGATGCCAATAGTTCGGGTGCATCGAGTATTTACTTTAAAGGTAAGCCGGATAAAACAAAATTCTCGGTCTCCGGCGTATCAACGATCAAAAGCAAATAGAATTATAAATTACCTGAAAGGGAACAAAAATGAAGAAGATACTTATTTTACTTTTAACCGTCTTTCTGCTCTTTGCATGTGACTTTGATACAAGCAAAGTAGAACGCATCCCCGTAAGCGGAGAGATAATTCTTGAGCAAGAATACCTGGATAATTTTAAAGAGATTATCATAGCGGGTCCGTTTGATGTCGTTCTTGAGCAAGATGGTGGACATGGCTTACAGGTTGAAACCTACGAAAGTCTTATGCAATGGGTCGAAGTTGAGGTTATTGATGATTGTTTGATCCTGTATCTTTTAGATACGACAGAAACCAACAAATTCAATGTCTCTTTTGATGATCCCTCGCTAAACAGGATCACAAGATATGCCATCCTAAGCGGCAGTCGTCTTAAATGGCCTGAGAACGATAAATATTTAAATGTCGTTATATCTTTTAAGAATCTTGAAAAAATCCAAATCATTGGTGAGTCTTCAATAAAGACGGTAGAGACTTTAAATGCCGAAGATTTTAAACTTGAAGTTGCCGGAGCTTGCCATCTGGATGCGGATCTGAATGTAACTGTTTTTGATGCCGATATCGCGGGAGCGGGGAATCTTGATCTGCGAGGTCGCGCAAGGTACTTTAAAGTTAGTTGTGCAGGCGCCGGGACCATCAAAGCATATGATTTTGTTGCGGACTCTGTTGATCTTGAGATTGCAGGAGTATGTAATGCCCAGGTATATGCGGTAGAAAGCATAGAAGCTGAAGTTGCCGGTATGGGCACGATCAAATATATGGGCAATCCCTCAAATATAAGCTATGAAAAAGCAGGTATTGGAAGTTTAAAACAGGTAGAATCCGAGGAAACGGAAGAGACCGAAATCTAAAAATTAGTTAATTATCATTATTGAGAGGTGACAATGAAGATCAAATCAACATTGATCTGTATGTCAATGTGTGCAGGTGTCCTTTTATCTGCAGAAACACTCACACTGGAAGAGTGTGTTGATATGGCACGATCAAACAACCCCAGTATCCAGCAGTCTGGTCTTAATGCTGAAATAGGACAATCAAGAGTACGACAAGCGTATAGTGCAGTGATGCCGAATCTATCGGTATCCTCAGGATTGACGACATCCAGTCAGTCAAGCTGGGATCTTGGCACCAGCGTTGGAATCAATGCCGGTTTGACATTTTACTCACCCGGTATGTATTCCGGTATCAAGTCTGCAAAAATGACAGGTGCGGCTAACCGTTTGAGTTCTCTTGGCAACGAGAATGAAGTTGTCAGCCAGATAAGTTCACTTTACTACAGAATATTAAGCACAAAAAAACTTATTGAAGTTTATGAAGGCAATATTGCAGTAGCTGAAGAGAATCTGAAAAAAACTCGCTCAATGTATGAACAACACGTTATTACAATATCTGATGTGCTGAAATCTGAAGCACAAAAAGGCGATTTCGAATCCCAGCTTTTGGGACAAAAACAGCTTTATGTCTCATATCTGCGTTTAATGAATGTTTTATTGGGACGTGATGCCAGAGCTGATCTTGATATTGTAGACGTTGATGTGGAATATATTGAAGTTCCCAAATATGATGAAGCAAGAGCCATGATGCTGAACGATAATCCCGAATACGGTACTGCAATATTACAGGAAAAGATCAGCAAAGTTCGTGTCAGCGCCTCAAAAGAAGCATTTCTTCCCAGTGTGTCCGGTTCATATAGTTATGGCAATTCTTTTGATCCATTACTTACTCCAACTAACACAGTGGGTGTTTCAGCCAGTTGGACATTGTTCAACGGATTATCCCGAAAGGAAAATGTTCAACAAAGTAAATTGCAGTTGGAACAGGCAGAGATCACGGTTGACAATACCGTACGTCTCCTGGATCAACAATTAAGCGATTATTACACCCAGTTTGAAA
>CAYNBL010000035.1:0-5943 GCA_964395205.1 uncultured bacterium
AAAGTGTCTCTTATTTTCTTACCTCAAACTGTCCACTTTACTCTGACGTCAAACACCTCTGAAGACATGGAGTTGCATGTAACGGTTCCCCGGCAATAGCAATTATTGATCAATGAGATGAAGTTATGGCCTACCAGACCTCCCGATGTGCTTTTCCCTGTTACATTACTTTTACTATAACAATTGTTGATAGAAGAGGAATGGCCATTATCACCTACCAGTCCGCCAATATAGTATTTTCCTGTTACATTGTTTTCGCTATAGCAATTGTTGATAGTAGCTGAATTAGAATTTATACCTACCAGTCCACCAACCATTATTTCACCCGTTACAGAGCCCGTGCTGTAAGAGTTGATAATGGTTGAAGAACCATTGTGTCCAACCAGTCCACCCACACCCGTACCAAAATTACTATCCCATGATACATTTGCCGTACTGTAGCAGTTTTCGATTAATGAGGTAAGATTTGCACCCACCAGTCCACCGACAAAATCCTCTCCTGTTATATTACCTTCACAGTAACTTTGGGTGATGGTGGTAGAATTATTACTTCCTACCAGTCCGCCGGTGAACATGTATCCGGATATTGACACATTTAATAGACCAATATCCTTTATAGCAGCATTATTCGTAACAGCAAATAAGCCAACATGCTCCTTGTTCGGACGATTAATGAAAAGCCCGTTAATAATTTTACTTTTTCCATCATAAGTTCCAGTGAAGTTAGTTACGTCGTTTCCGATCGGCTTCCAACCTTGATAATTTTCCCATTCATTTATGGTCTGCGGGAACGTTATATCTGCCGTTTGAATATAGTGCTTATCCCACTTTGAAGAGTTTTGACTGATCCAGTAAAGGTTTTGCCAAGTTGATATTTGATAAGGATTGCCTGTAGATCCGTCACCCGTTGCAGGCGCTTCTGCCGTTTGTGCGAACATAAAGATTGCACTTAAAAATAAAATAATTGACAGGCATAGCTTTTTCATTTTATTCCTTCATCATTTTCAATTAATAACTTCCAATCTTCGATGCTCTGAAAAATATCAGGTAAGAAATATCTATTTTTTTTTCGCATAGCGTATTTTATGCACAATAACCTTTATTAGATATTTTATTACGTATTAATTTAGAAAGGTGTTCAAAATAATCCAAGTTAATCTTTTTGTAAAATCTTTATATATGAGAAGACGATCTAATATACTTTGTCATTTATATCAAAATACCAATAAAATGGACATATAATGGTATAAACAGCAAGCAATAATACCCCGATCACTTAAAGATCAACGAACTCTAAACTTCGAGGTGAATATTAACTTTTTAATCAAAAGAATTCCTCGAGGCTTGCCTCGGGGTTTACAAATTGATTTTGTGTTTTGGATTTACGGTAACACAAAGTGTTAATTTTTCGGCGAAATACCTCGTATGCTTGCATCGGGGATAGTCGGAAAATAGTAAATCCTTTAATTCTTAAATCGTTAATCCTTGTTCTGAAATCAATTAAAAATCGGTCTCAAGTTTTTATTTTCAATCTTTTTAAAAGAACGAAGGCTCTTTGGGAAATAGTTGATCTCTAAGTTCCATCAGTTCTTCCGGTGTATCTATATCTTTACTGATTGGAACCAACAAAACCGGGCTTAATCCCATATCCGGATGCTGAACGGAATTTGAAGGTTGGGCGAGTATTTTCATGGAAGCTCCGACGACGAACTGTTCCGATCTATCGATGACATAGCCGCTTAAAGTACCGTCTCCGTTCAAACTTAAGTAATTGCTGTATATTTCACGTCGTGTGATATAAATTTCACCGTTAAAAAATTTCCCCGCACTGATCTTAACTGTCACACCCGGATTTCCATCTTTATCCGGATCTATTAAGTTGGGGTCATTGGGATCAGTCGATAAGGGCTGTAATGGATCACCTGTTATTCCCAGTAGGATAGGTGTCTCGGGCCGGTAGAGTTGCCAACGTCCATCTTTAAAAGATAATTCAACTTCCTGTATTCTGGGTTTTATGGCCTGGACCGATTCATCGCTGAACATTGAAGTAGCGTTCTTATTGCTGAGTTTTTGCTCGGAATGAACAAATCTGTCGGACTGCATTAACTTTCCATCCTCCAGATAAAAATCGGTGAATCCATAAGAAACAATAAATGTTCGCATAGTGGTTTTAATTGTTGTGTCTTCATAAGCGACAACATCATAATGAGCATAATGACCGACGATCGCTTGCGTGGCGGTTTCCAAATCATAAAGTTGACTTGCCCCGGGATCCGATTCGAAAGTGTAAAGTGGAGAACTTGGCCATTCTAAAACTCTGGAACATGAGCTAAGAACGATAAGAATTGTCAAGAAAGTTAAACGAGGTAATAATTTAATTATTTTCATAAGTTATTTCACCCATCCTGCATTTCAATTTACATAAAACACATTCATAATATATGACATTTAAAAATATTTGAAAATGTTTAATTTTGTTAACACATATGCAAAACGGTACCGAGCAGTACCGTTTTGCTTCTCTCTCTCTCTCTCTCTCTACAGGGGATTTTTATTTAACAAGTAACATTTTTTGAGTTGATTGACTATCATTAATGAGTGTTCTAAGGAGATAAACACCGCTGCCCAAATGATTACAATCAACATTGATCTTATAGGTACCTGCCGTGTGATAGCCGCTGGCGATGTTCGCTACGATCTTTCCTGACATATCATAGAGCATGATCTCAATATCTTGAGCTCTTGATACTGTGAAAGGTACGGTGAAACTTGGGTTGAAAGGATTTGGATAACTTGTCTCAAGAGCGAAATCATCGTTGTCTAAGAAATAATCAGCTTTTTTGCGACTCGGTTTTGTTGCAATACCTGTAGTTGAGAGTGATTGGATATTGCCTTCGGTATCTACAGCATCCAAGCGATAACTGTATTTGATCCCCGGAATAGTACTGTTGTCCGTACACGAATATTTATTAAGTTTTTTTGTTGTCTGTGTAGCCTCTAAACGAGTGATCTCGGTATAATCCACACCATTCCCTGATCGTTGAATGATATATTCTAAAACATCACTTTCACTGGATAATGACCAGTTTAAGGTAACGATAGATTTTTTCAAACTGGCTGTAAAGCTTGCAAGTTCAACATTGCCTATAAATGTAGGGTCGGGAATTGGATCTTCACCGGGTTCATCGATCGGATCTTCAACTATGGGTGTTTTATAGACGACTTCGACTGCTTCAGATATATCTAATTCGCAAGAGCCCCCTTCATAGTCATAATAAAGTAACTGATAATCCGGGACAGTATTTGGAAAACTAACTGACGATGCTCTGTATTGAGCGATCTCCATTGTTACATGCAAAAGATCTGACGGATTGGAAGGATCTGATGATAATGAAGCATAATAGGATTTAAAGTCAGGGTTCTGGTAATTGCTGCAAAAGGTGATCGCGAACATATTCATCTTAGTATCAACGATATTGACAAGACGATACAAGTCCGCATTAATGATCGGATCTTTGTCCGCAAGAATACCGGTTTTAGTAACAGATACTTTCTGATTGTAGATAACAGTTTCGTTAAATACATCAATGGGATATTCGACATAAACCATCCCGTCTCCGATCACATCATTACCATTGGTCATATAGGCCTGTACATCGAATTCATAATAAGTTTTGCTTTCAACAGTGTGGGTCATGCCGTTTGCATAAACCAAATGTATTTGACCATCTTCAGCAAAAGCAAATGTTGCCAATACAAATATAGCAAGTAAAGCAAACACCTTACTTATTTGGAGCTTTTTTGTATTCTTGTTTGGTTGAATAAAATCTCTCTCTCTCATTGTGGTATCCTCTGTAAAAAGTTTTTTTATCTCTCGCCTCAAAAGAAAATTACAACAACAAAGATCAATGCGCAATACCCCCAAGTCTTAATTGATTGATTGTTAATTATATGAAGTGGAAAAACCCTTAAAATCGACTATTTAGCTGTAAACTTAAGTGTTTATTAATTGTTCTTATCATGCATATTAACTTTTTATTTGAAAAGTAAATAGTTTTTAAAGATTTACGTGAATTCTGAATATCTTGTTAAGATTATTGAGAATTTACTCCCTAAGGAAAAGTATTTTTTACCTTAAATATACTTTAGTGAACTTTTTACTTAAAATAAGATCATCTTACGATAAAAAATGTCCCCTATATTGTTGAGTTCTTTTATAAAAATCCATTGTGTTTAAAACAAAACATTAGTATAATTTTATCAATTAGACTTGTTCCAATAGGGGAAGACTAATAAACACAGGATGGATATTTAAATTGGGGACAAAACGCATGATGAATGCACTCCCGCTTGCCGGGAAAAAGAATTCCATTATTAAATAACATCTGGTGTATAGATCATTCACTTATGGATGATAAGATAAACAATATAAATGAGTGAGGAACTATGTTAAGTGACCTGACAAAAATTGCCCGCCAGAAAATGCGCGCTGCACGTAAGAAAATGTTTGGCAAACATCCTGATGTTTATACAAAAATGTACCAATTTACCCGTACGGATACTGCACGTGCCCTAGGTTATTATCCTTATTACCCCAAGATCGAGAATTCTGATGCAACGGAAGTGACCATTGACGGTAAACAAAAGATCATGCTGGGTTCCAATAACTATCTTGGACTGACAAATCATCCCAAAGTCATAGAAGCCGGTATAGCAGCACTGAAAAAGTATGGATCGGGTTTAACAGGTTCTCGTTTATTAAATGGAAATATTATTCTTCATGATGAACTTGAAGAAGAACTGGCTGCATTCGTTGGTATGGAATCCGCGCTGGTTTTTTCAACCGGTATGGGTGCAAATGTCGGTACCATTATTTCCGTCTGCGGACCCGATGATATGGTTTACAGTGATCAATACAATCATGCTTCCATAGTAGATGGTATTCGGTTTTCCCGTACACAGAAAACCATCTATAAACATAATGATATGACAGATCTTGAAAAGAAACTCAAGAATGCAAATCCTAAAACGCCTCGTTTTATTGTTACAGATGGTATTTTTTCAATGGAAGGTGATATAGCTAAATTGGAAGAGCTTGTAGCCCTCTCAAAGAAGTATCCTTCTCGCCTCATGGTAGATGATGCGCATTCGCTGGGTGTTTTGGGACCTAATGGCAACGGTACGGCTGCACATTTTGGTGTGACCAAGGATGTCGACCTGATCATGGGTACTTTCTCAAAATCTTTAGGTTGTGTTGGCGGCTTTATATCAGGTGAACAGAAGGTCATTGAATATATCAAACATCATTCACGTTCAATTATTTTTACCGCTTCTCTGCCTCCATCAAATGTCGCTTCTGTAAAAGCTGCTTTGGAAGTTATTAAAAGTGAACCTGAACGTCGTAAACAATTGTGGGAAAACACTGAATTTATGCGTGAAGGATTTAAATCTCTGGGTTATGATACCGGTGAAAGTACAACCCCGGTCATCCCGGTATTGATCGGTAAAGATGCCAAGACTTTCCAAGTATGGAAAGCACTCATGGAAGTCGGTGTTTATACCAATCCTGTCGTATCTCCGGCAACCCCTCCGGGACGTGGCTTGCTAAGAACGTCTTATATGGCAACACATACTCGCGAACAGCTTGAATTCTGCCTGGAGATGTTTGAAAAAGTCGGGAAAAAAGCTAAAGTAATTTAAAAGTAGTAAGTAGAAAGATAAAACCTGTCATCTTGAGCGAAGTTCCGATGAAATCGGGACGCAGTCGAAAGATCTATTCATATAACAAAACTCCTTTTCATGAATGGATTCTTCCACTCCGCTGCGCTCCGGTCAGAATGACAGGATACGTTTTTTTTTGGAGATTCATAAAAGGATAAAAAAATGAACAAACATCAGCCCTCGTCAACCGTTGTTTTTGTGACCGGCGCTTCGTCCGGGATC
>CAYNBL010000035.1:6043-19107 GCA_964395205.1 uncultured bacterium
CAAACATCAGCCCTCGTCAACCGTTGTTTTTGTGACCGGCGCTTCGTCCGGGATCGGTAAAAGCACAGCGGAATATTTATCTCAATTGGGATATATCGTTTATGGAACTTCGCGTCGACCTGAAGCATATCCCGAACCCGAACATTTTACTATGTTAAAAATGGATGTGCGAAATGAGGCGTCTGTTAAAGATACGGTAGAAGTGATCATTCTGAAAGAAGGTCGTATTGACGTATTGGTCAATAATGCCGGTTACGGTATTGGTGCGGCTATTGAGGATTCAACACCCAAAATGGCGGAAGAGCAGGTGGATACCAACTTTTTCGGTGTATACCGGGTTCAACATTATGTATTAAAGCAAATGAAAACACAGAAAAGTGGACTGATCATCAATATGAGCTCCATAGGCGGCGTGATCGGTTTACCCTATCAAGGACTCTACTCTGCATCAAAATTCGCCATAGAGGGCATGACAGAGGCCTTATACAAAGAATTTAAAAATCGGAACATCCGAGTTTGCATGATCGAACCCGGTGATTTCAAAACAGGCTTTACCGCCAGCCGGGAAAATGTAAAGTGTGAAAACACTCAGCTTGAAAACGCCCGTGAAGTCATTGAGCACGATGAACAAAGCGGAAAATCACCTGTTCTTATCGCTAAGCTTATTGCGAAGATAATAAATAAGAAAACCCCAAAACTTCGTTATGTCACCGGTGCTTTTTATCAGAAGATAACTATTTTCCTAAAAAAAGCGCTACCCAACAGATGGTTTGATGCTATTATTGCAGGATATTATAAAGTTAAGTGATCGGTAATCGGTGATCTGAATAAAAATATAAATGAAGTGTAGGGAACAGGCATGCCTGTTCCTTCTTTATTTTATTCGAAAATTAGTCATTAGCCTTGGGTTTAAACCCAAGACTAATGATGTTCATATGATTTATTTTACCATTAAGCCTGAAAAAATGAACTTTAATTGAATTGTTGTCTATTAAATTTCATCCGGAATTGTAAAATGAAATGTTGATCCTTTTCCAGGTTCGCTATCTACCCATATCTTGCCATGATGCATATCAATGAATTCTTTACAAATAATAAGCCCTAATCCGGTCCCTTTTTCTCCGGCAGTTCCATCGATTTGAAAATTGTTTACAATATCAAATAATTTTTGCCGGTCGGTTTCATTGATCCCAATACCGGTGTCAGAAACCGAAACAAGCGTTTCAGAATTCGATCTTGAAAATTTGACGTGTATTTGATCGTCATGGTTTGAATATTTTATTGAATTTGAGATCAAATTACGTAAAACGGTATTGATCATATTTTTGTCTGCAATTACCGAAAAGGGTTTAGGATCGATAATGATCTTTATTCCCTTAGCTTCGGCGTTTGAAGTATTAAGATCTTTTACTTTTTCGGCCAATTCGTTAATGACAAGGGGTTCGGGAATAAAACTGATCTTACCTCTTTGGGTTCTTGACCATTCCAACAGATTATTTAGAAGAGCGTAATTATTGTTTGAAGATTGATAAATGGCTTGAATGATCTTATCTCTTTCATCTACATCCATATCACGATGTTTTTGTTTAAGTATATTTGATAAACCCAGGATACTGTTAAATGGATTTCTTAGATCATGTGCCAAGATTGAGAAGAATTTATCCTTTGTTGTATTGAGTTTATCCAAATGTATTTTATTTTTTTCAAGTTCTATGTTTACACGATTTTTTACGCGGTAGAAATAGAAAAACATAAAGATGATTATTAAAGATAAGGATAAAATAAATATGAGATAATTACGTATCGTGCTTTCTCTGGAAAGAGATAATTCCTGAATCAAATTTTCTTGTTCAAGTTGTTTTATTTGACTTTCTTTTTGTTCAATTTTATTTAAAGTCTCAAGTTGAAGTATATTTCGTGTGATATTTAAATTATAAATTGAATCGGCTATACTGACTTCATGGGATTTATAATCATATGCTTTGTCATATTGACCTAAGGCATTGTAGATTTTTGCCAGGTGTTTATTCATATTCATTATATCTTTAAGCTGATTATTTAAATGTGCATGATATAGTCCCATTTCAAGACTATCAATAGCACGAGAATATCCGTTTTTTTCAATAAATATTAAACCAAATAACTCATAAATGCTTGCGTATCCCTTTAGCTCACCTGTGGTTTTTTTAATTGTCAGTGAGGAATCAAGGTATGTAAGGGCTGCATCATAATTATTACTGAAATATTCAATACGTGCCAAATATTTCAGTGAATTCGAGATTCCAAATTTTGAACCATTCTGAGTGTGGAGGATCAAAGCATCCTGATTATATTTTCTGGCTAATCCTTCATTATTCATATCCGTATTTATAACCGCAAGCTGATTATAACATATTGCTACACCAGTCATATTTCCATCGATGGCTGCAAGTATTAGATATATTTCCAATGCTTCTTTAAATGACTTTTCTGCCTCTTCGAAAAGTCCGATAGTTGAGTACAGGGTACCTGTCATATAATTCACCCAAGCAATACCCTCTTGAAAACCGGGAAGGGTATAATTATCACGAGATTTGTAGAGGAACTCCAATGCTTTTTCATAGGAACCACTGATGCGGAACATATTGGAAAGGGAGGAATAAACAGCGCCTAAAATTCTGTAATTTTTAGCGATCAATGAATATTGTATGGATTTATTATAATTGATCAATGCCTGTTTTTCATCGCTGTAGTCAAGATAATAAATAGAACCGCTAAAATAATATATTTCGCCGAGTAATTTTGTTTTATTTATATTTTGGGCAATGATAAGAGCTTTATCAAAATATTTTATAGCCTCTTTACCGGTGTCATTATAATGATTTGTAAGACCAAGATAATAAAATGCCCGAGCCTGTAATTCAAGATTGTTGATCTTTTGTGCTTCTTGTAAAGCCTTTGATGCTTGTTCAGTTGAAATAGCAAAATTACTGCGTCTGTAATAAAAGGAAAGTTCCAAACGCGCATTGATCTTTTTTACACCATCAGAGGAATTTATCGCAGTTTGTAAGCTGTCTATCTGATCTATGGCAAAGCATAAAGTTGCCACCAGTAAAAGTATATTTACATTGATGAATAATTTTTTCATTTTTTTTCTCTCTTCTTTCTCGTTTCTCTCTTAAATCAATATAGAGGAATAATATAGAAAATTCAAAATAAAAATCACTTTAATACAAGTAATAACATGTTCCAAAAGAATAATAAATGTGAGGATATAATAAAAAACCACCCTTCAATTTGAAGGATGGTTTATAATATCATTCGATTAGTATTTAATTTATGCGTCAGGCATCTCTACTTTTGGGGATTTGTTCGGGAAGTAATAATTTACACCGAGAAAAGCAGCATTAGCGCCGATCAATCGTCCATCTGTATTCATGAGGGTGGGTTGTAATTCAACATAAAGCTTTAAATTTTCGATCAATTCAATTTCTGTTCCAAGATATAGACTTAATCTATTGATAAAATAACTCCATCCACTGCTGATGCCATACCCAATCTTATATTTTAATCCACCGTAAAATGCCACATTTGATGCCAGTTCATATGACATATTCCACATGGCTATTCCGCCGATTTCCAGTCTGCCACCACCAAATAATATATGAGCACCATATGAAAATCCCATATCAATCCCAATTAACTCTAATAATTGGTGTTGCATTATACCTTCAATCTCGCTACGAGTAGCAGTATAATTGATTTTAGCATGGATATTGGTTTTATTTAAACCATAAGTAAATCCTGCGGCTACCATACCAACTGTCGTTGAAGTTCCGCCAGATACCAACATACCTTTTGCGGGTAGTAATTTTACTTTGTAATTCACCGGATTAGAGGCATAAGACATACCGGCAAACACTAAGATAAACAAGATAACAATTACTTTCTTCATTCCTTCTCCTTTGATGTTTATTCGTGATTATTTGTTTTTATACACAAATTTAATAGGAACGCCTTTAAAATCATAGTTTTTTCTAAAGACACTTTCGAGATATCGTTTGTAGTGATCCATGATAAGTGAGGGTTCATTACAGAAGAGAGCTATAAGGGGAGGGTTCTCCAAAACTTGTGTAACATATTTAATTTTAATATATCTGCCTTTGACAGCGGGAGGGGGATTTCGTTCAATAACTTTAATAAAAAAGTCATTCAATTTCGAAGTCGGGATACGTTGCTGCATACGTTCTTTAATTGCAAAAGCTTCATCAAGAAGCTTGAATAGTCGTACTTTATTAACCGCTGAAACGAACATGATGGGAATATTTGTCAATATGGGGAAATGATAAAGCAGTTCTTTGGTAAATTCATCCACCGTATGGGTGTCTTTTTCGATTAGATCCCATTTATTCATCGCAACGATCAGTCCTTTGCGTTGATCAATGATCTCCTGAACAATTCGCACATCCTGAGAACAGAAGCCTTTATTGACATCGACCATTAAAATACAGACATGGGATTCGCGGATCGCGCGTTTTGTACGGACAAAACTGTAAAATTCAATAGAATCTGAAATCTTGGTTTTTTTACGCAGTCCTGCAGTATCAACCAACATCACTGATTTACCCTGATAGTTCAACTCACTGTTGATACTATCCCGGGTAGTTCCGGCAATATCGGTTACAATATGACGGTTTTTTCCGAGAAAGGTATTCGCAAGAGTTGATTTCCCGGCATTTGGCATTCCAAGAATCGATATTTTTAGATCATAATTGTTTATTTCGGCTTCCGGTTTATCCTGTAGATTTTCGGTGATCACATCTAAGAGATCTCCTGCCGCACGACCGTTTAAAGCTGATACTTCAACCGGTTCACCAAACCCAAGAGCATAAAAGTTATGCAGATCTGCTTGATAGCGTTCATCGTCCACTTTATTGGCAACAAGAATGACCTGTTTTTTACTTCGGTGCAATAATTTTGAAATGTACTCATCAAATTGAGTGACCCCGACTCTTACGTCAACGATAAAAAGAATAAGGTCAGCTTCATCCGTTGCGATCAATGCCTGCTCGCGGATACCTTCTTCGATCGTATCGCGGGGGTCAATCATAATACCGCCCGTATCAATAATCGTAAAATTCTGACCACACCATTCCACTTCCGCATAAGTACGATCTCGGGTCACACCCTCAGTTTCATGCACAATAGCTTTACGTGTGCGCAGGAAGCGGTTGTAGAGAGTGGATTTACCAACATTTGGGCGGCCGACAATTGCAACTGTATTCATCGGGAGTAATATAGTGTCAAAGGCTAGGAAATGAAAGAAAATTGTAGAGACAAGACAATGCCTTGTCTCTACTATAATTACATGTTATAATCGTAAAGCCACACCTTGGTGTG
Source organism: uncultured bacterium (assembly GCA_964395205.1). GTDB lineage: Bacteria > Fidelibacterota > Fidelibacteria > Fidelibacterales > Fidelibacteraceae > M50B103. The sequence continues at coordinate 11,423 of CAYNBL010000035.1, forward strand.
GCTTTACGATTATATTGATAAAATATCAAATTACCGATTATTTATACAATAAGTAATCTTCCCGTATACGGATAAATTGTGATAATTCATTTTCGTATGAACTTATGATATCTTCGGCACTTTTTCCATCAAGTATCATCGTGAAGAAATCGCCGTTACCCCAGGTTCGTCCCATTCTTGGAGCACGCATAACAAAATCGTTGGGATAAAATTCCTGCAGTATCTGAATAAGATTCACACCAAATTCAACTGATTTAAATTTTACCGGGTCACTGACAGTGGATTTTACTCCTTGAACCGTTTTATCTTCAAATTTTGGGTTCATGGCATATCCGGGCATATCAACAGGTATATATTCAATTGCTTCCATTATAATTCCCGGGATATTCCGTTTTTCAAGTTCGGCAATCACTTTTTCTGCGTCAATGAAGTCCGCTCCGACCCATTCAAAGGGATGTTCTGTTCCACGACCGTCTGAAAAGTTCGTTGCCTCGAACAGGCACATTCCCGGATACATCAGGGCTTCATTGACATTGCGCATATTGGGTGAGGGGTCGACCCATTTGATCTTTGTCTTGCTATAAGGTATTTCGGGATTCCAGCCGCTAAGCTCTACGATATGCAGATCCAGTTTATCCGCATCATCGATCCAACCTTTATCCTTGATCATTAATGCCAATTCTCCAACCGTCATTCCATGTCGTATAGGAATTGGATACATTCCGATAAATGATGTGAATTCCTGTTGTAGGATGGGGCCTTCCGCCAATCGTCCAATGGGATTTGGTCGATCAAGAATATAAACGGGGATGTCATTTTCCGCTCCGGCCTGCATGGTATTTCCCATGGTGGAAATGTAAGTATAAAAGCGAGCGCCAACATCCTGAATATCAAAGATCAGAAGGTCTATTCCTTCAAGCATTTTGGGTGTAGGTTTGCGAATTGCACCGTATATGCTATAGATCGTGGCTCCGGATTTCGGATCAACGTTGTTTTCCAAATGAATGCCGCCTTCTTCATCTCCGCGGAACCCGTGTTCAGGTGCGAAAATTGCTTTTAAGGTAACATCTTCGGCTTCAACAAGAAGATCAACAAGATGAACACCTTTCTTGTCGAGGGCGGTATGATTGGTGACAACACCTACTGTTTTACCTTTGAACATGGGAAAATCTTGTTTTTTTGCATTGTCCAGTCCTGTATTCGCAGAACAACCCAGAAATAAGAATAGCATCGTGAGGATGCTGTAAACGACTTTTAAATTTTTCATATTTCCCTCAATTAATTATTTATTTGCAAATATTTTATATACGAATCGTCCGACCGATATAGTAGAGGTGAACAGTCCGATCATGATACCGAAACTGATAGTTGAGACCCATAGAATTTTATATGTTGAAGCGCCTATCACCATAAGTGGAAAATATCCAGCAATAAATTTGTGCGCAAAGATCAGACAAATAGCCGAAAGAAAACCGCCAATAAAACCCTCAATCGCGCCTTCAAGTATATACGGCAACCGGATCAGAAGATTACCGGCACCCAGGATCTTCATGATATCAATTTGACGACGTTTTGCGTAAACCGATAGTTTAATGGTATTACGGATGAGTAAATTCATTGCAAATACGAGAATGATCAAAACAAAGATGCCCGAAATCGCAACGGCTTCGGTCACATTTTCCAATTTTTCGATCAGGGCATGCCGATAATGGACCTCATCTACTCCTTTGATATTTTCAACCAGGGTCTTAAAAAGAGCAAGGTATTCGGGATGATTGAACTCGCGAAGCAGTCGAACCTCAAATGAGACGGGTAGAGGATTTTCATCCAGGATATCCATGATATTTTCACCAAACTCATCATTGAAGATCTGTGCAGCCGTCTCTTTGGAGATATATCTCAGCCGCTCAATAGTATTATATTTTTCAAGTTCATTCTGAATAATTTTTACCTGCGAATCTGTCGTTGATGGCTCAAGATAAATTTCAATGACCATATTGCTTTTTAGATCACGCAACTGGTCGTAAAGAACAAAACTGACTTCAAAAAGGGCGACAAGTATGGTTAATGCGATACAAATTGTTAAGATCGTCGCAACGACGGGCGTTCGTTCACGCCATAAATTTGAAAATGTCTGTTTGAGTACGAAAATAAACTTCATTCTTGATTTTTCAGTAAATTAATTCTTGTTTTGGGTATAGTGATCGTTCGGTCCCCCGGTAGAACCTCGCCGTTTTCCATATATATCCGCTTATAAGGCGTATCTTTGATCAGTTCATAATCATGTGTGGTCATAATGACCGATGTTCCGTTCCGGTTGATACGCTCCAATAGCGATAAAACATTTTTTGATGCTTCCCGGTCAAGATTACCCGTGGGTTCATCCGCAATGATCACAAAGGGATTTTTTGCCATCGCACGTGCTATGGCAACGCGTTGTTTTTCCCCGAGGCTCAATGTTGATGCGCGTTGGTTCATGCTTTGCAGGAGATTGACCTCATCTAAAAGAACATAAACCAGTTTCTTGATATAGTTGCGCCGATAACCTTCAATAACCAATGGAAGAGCAACATTATCAAAAACACTCATGTTTTCAATAAGCTTAAAATCCTGGAATACAACTCCAACATTTCTTCTCAGAAGATTGATCTGTCTATAAGAAATATGGGCCGATGACCATTTGTTGACGGTAACAACACCCGTAGAGGGTAAGATATCCATGTAAATTAAGCGTACAAGAGTTGATTTCCCGGAACCGGTAGGTCCGAGGATCAAGGTAAAATCTCCATCATGCAATTGAAGGTTGATATCCTTCAACGCTCCGGGGACATATCCATAATTTACAGTAACTTGTCTAAATTGGATCATCGCATTATGACTAACAATCGATTAGAGGCCTCATGAGCTTGTTCGAACGTAAACTCTTCAAGAAATATAAAGGTTCTAGAGGGAAATTCCATAGACAATTTTTGAATTTCTTGGAAGTCATAAATATGCTGGATGTGTTGTTCGTGAAAAGAACGCCCGTCCAGATGAAAAATATAGAGATCCGTTTGGGAACGGTTGTTTTTTTTATCGTAATGATTTTGTCTTTTGAAAGAGATCCCTGCGTTATTGGTATCCTCATAGGAAGTATTGTCAAAATAATTTAGCATAACACCGGGCAGAGCAAAATCAAAGATATAGACTTGCCTTTTTTTTAATAATTTGTCCATAAAACGCAGATGATCGAGAATGACATCAAAATTCGAGATATAATTTAAAGCATCATGAATATTTAGATAGAAATCGACATCTTGTTGAGGCGGTTGAAGCATATTTCCGACAGTGAGCTCAAGTTCGGGATACATTTTTTTCGCTTCATCGATCATCAGTTCCGAGATATCGATCCCGAATTTTTCAGCCGCAGGGAAGAGATGCAGTAAAGTACCGGTTCCACACGAAATATCAAAAACGGAAGAAGTGGAAAAGCCATATTCATCCGCAAGGTCAAGAATATATTCACACCAACCGGGGTAATCGACGTCTTCCATTAAACGATTATAGATCAAAGATGATTCGGTGTAAGGCGGGACAGGTTTATAGTTCATGTTAGCGCCAGATATATGATATCACAATGAAGAGAATGTAAAGCAACAATAATCCGATCGCATGCGGTCGCTTAATACCCTTACTGAGAAATATGATAGGGAAGAGCAATAAAGTAAAAAGTAACATAAATGGCACTTCAAACGTAAAAATGGATACATTGATATCCAATCCTCTAACCGTTGCGGCGCCGCCTCCGACAAAGAACATGTTAAAGAGATTTGATCCAATGACATTGCCAATGGAGATATCAGATTCATGTTTAACCTGAGCCATAATACTTGCTGCCAGTTCTGGCAAGGAGGTTCCAAGAGCCACAATGGTCATACCAATGACCATTTGGGAGATCCCGAAATGCAGCGCTATATCCGTTGCGCCTTCAATGATCGCCCAGGAAGCAAAAACCAATCCGGTGATACCACCGAGAGTATAGAGAATATTTCTGACCATGGAATTATCGGTCTTGGGCATATCTGTTTTAACTTCATCTTCACGAGAAGAACGGACTAAATAAAATACATAGGCTGCTATCATTACGAGGAAGAGAATACCTTCCCAGCGTGAGATGCCATCATAGGCCATGATACAGAAAAAGAGTGAACCAAAGAGGAGGATAAGCAATTGCTGACGTATATGATGATACTTTAAGGTAATGGGCGCAATTAGTCCCGCAACACCCAAAATAAGTCCGATATTTGCTACATTTGAACCAATGATATTCCCGACGGATAGATCTGAAACACCCTTAAGAACACCGAATATCGAAACGGTAAATTCGGGCATGGACGTACCGAAGGCAACAATGGTCAACCCAACGATAAGCGGTTTAACACCCAGAATACGCGCAATATTTGCAGATCCTTTGACAAGGAAGTGTGCACCAAAGTAAAGAAGGACGATACCGGCGATCAGGATGGGGATGCTAACTGTAAGTGACATTCATTACCTATAAAGTTTATTGGCACAAATATAATCATTTATTTCTTCAGGAACATAGGATAATATGGAACGATGTTCTTTAATTTCCCGGCGTATTTCTGAAGAAGAAACAAGGATCTCATCACTTAGCAAGATATGTAATTGCGAATGGAAAGGATGTACCGCCACTTTTGATTGCAGATCCTTACCATTGCGGGGTAGAATAATAAAATCACAAAATTGAAAATGTTCGGGATAACCCTTCCACTTTACCAGCGTTGCCAAATGATCATCACCGATCACCCAAAGCAAGCGGTGTCCCGGATAGAGGCTGTGAAAGGCTTTAAGGGTATCTATTGTGTAGGAAAGACCTTTCCGGTCGATCTCGAGGCTTGAAACATGCGAATTTGGGATATTTTTGGCAGCTATCTCAAGCATACTCAGACGATGTTCATCTGAAGCATGTTTGGTTTTGCCCTTGAAAGGGGAATAAGAGGTTGGGATAAAAAAGAAAGCATCCGCTTGGAAGGTATCGGTGATACGCTGAGCAAAATGAATATGTCCTTTATGAACGGGATCAAAAGATCCGCCATAGAGACAGAGTGTCATCATTCAGGCCATTCCATTGAAAGTTTAATTAATTTATCATATTGCAGCTTATTTTTCGTGGATAGTTTTTCACTATCAACTTTATCAAGCATGACGACCATGTCTTCGCGTTGCAATAATTTGCTGTAACAGCTTGCAATTTCAAGATAGGTATCATTGATAATATCGGTATCGTAATAGCTGTCAATAATTTCCTGGAAAGTAATAATTGCCGCATTCCATTCACGCAGGATCATGTAAAGTTCACCGGCTTCATAGACTTTGGAAGCCAATCCCGTACGCAGTTCTTTGATGCGCTGTTCGGCATTCGTGCGCCGTTCGCTGAAGGGGTATTCATCAATGAAATCCTGATGGGATTTGATGGCTTTAAGAATATATTGTTGATCGCGCTGATATCCCGGGCTTTGTTTATAATAACATTCAGCGATCTTGAAGCGTGTTTCTTCATAGAGATCACTGGCCGGCCAGCGACGCAACAACTGTTGATATTCATCAATGGCAATCAGATATTCTTTCATTTCAAAATGGGATGAAGCAAGATAGAATTGAGCATCATCTGCGATATCCGACCCGGGGGCATTAAAGACGACATAGGAGAAATCTTCCAATGCCTTATAATATTTTTTGTCTTCATACAATGCAACGGCATCTTCATATCGTTCAATATAGGTGCGTTCAGCTTTCGGTTCGTTGTTTTTGGCTTCTTTAGATCCCGAACAGCTGCTGACAAGCAGCGTGATGATAAGAAGAGAGCTTAATAATTCAATTTTTTTCATAGTATCCCATTGCTTAAAATGTCACACTGAGCCCTGCTTGCAATCCGGATGTACCGTTTTGTTTGATCACAGGTGCAGTATGTAATGTAATTAAAATATCCTGATTATCATTGCCTTTCTTTATGCGAAAACCGGCATCGATCGCAGAAATGAAATGATTCAAAAAGATAGCTGTTCCGAAATATGTTCCGAAATCCAATAATTTATTTGCTTCCCGGCGCATGGTTGCGTAATCATATTGATTATCTGAGTAACGACCAATAATTCCGTTCAAAGGATCACCCGGGTCTTCACTGCCGGAATACCAGTCATCCCAACCTTGCTTAAATTGTATATATTTACCGATATTTTCGTAAAAGTGATAATCTCTCATGATGGACATGCTTGTATAGCCATCTTCGATATCTGTTATCATTGCAGCGTAACTTGTCTCATCTTCCGGCGAATAACTGCGATTGTCAACATAAACCGTTGCACGGTGCGTTGTAGGATCTACCGCGGGATTATAAACGTTTAACCAGTCATCAACATGCCAGTGATCGTCCGCGTAATCTTCGTATGCTTCTATTCCAAGGCTTCCTTGATGATTAAAATAGATCGTTCCACCAATAAATGCCGCTTCAAGGGCAAGATAAATGATCCCTGCACCTTTATTTCCGTTATACCATTGACCCGCACCCGGAAGAACGGTAGAAAGTCCAACACCCAATGGAATGGATTTTGACTTTATTTTTTCAGGTACCTGGGCTTGCAAGAGAGTCAGTCCGATGATCATCATTGTAATAATTCGTTTCATACTTACCCTTAAAAGTCAAATAAAACGGTCCAATAGAACCGAAAATTATGCCCAATTGTCTTTGTAATATCAAATTCATCATATTGGATCATGTCAAGTGCATAAACCAGATCAAAGGTCAATGCCAGCGGGAAACCGTACCATGAATGTCCGGCTATCCGCGCCTCAATACCAATATCCTGTTTCCAATCGGGAGCGGAACGACCCAATGTCCATGCATCTCCGATCTGATGATATACACTTACATAGAGGTTTTCAAAGAAAAAAGGTTCCAGGTTTAATCCTAATTTTTTACTTAAAGGGAAACGCAGTTCTGTTGTCAGAATAGCTTTGTGTGTTCCTTCGATGGCATAAAAAGGATAACCCTTCAAGCCGGGCAGGCCACCGCCAAAATAATTAAAGAACGAATCGATCTTTGTATTGAATTGCATACCGACATCTAAATTGAAGGATAAAGCGGCATGTTCAGTGCCGGGAATAGGGATGAAAATATCAGCATCCAGATCAATACGAGGTGTAAAGTTCACTGAATCAGCACTATATGTTTCTATATACGTTCCATAAGAATCACTAACCTTATAATCATCAATGAATTGATTGAAATCATAAGCCAATACAAGGTTATTGATACGAAATCCACCGGTGGGAGAAATATTGCTTTGCCAATGACGTTTGGTGAAGTCAGCACGATATTTTAGTTCAATCCTGGCACCCCTATAATAAGTTGAAGGTACGAACTTAATTAAACCGGCCTGTGATGGATCTAAGGGATCAATAATATCTCCCTTAACGAATGAAGTATAAGAACCGCTTGTCGCAGATAATTCAAAATAGTGCAGGTTCTGCCAAGTATAATGCGCACCGATGGTTGCTTCTGAAAGAGAGAATTTTATTGTTTGCTCCATCTCCCAATAATCATTGTATAGGATGGAATCTACGCGATTCAAGCCCACAGCAAAGACCTCAAAGTAGAATCTAGGCAGGAATTGATTAAAATC
>CAYNBL010000036.1:0-19027 GCA_964395205.1 uncultured bacterium
CGATGTTTTACTTTAATTCATTACAAGTTGCTTCAATGTTCTTGAATCTACTTGTCATTCCCTTAACATTCTGCGTAATGATCTGTGCTATTCTAGCTTTGCCGGGTCTTTTTTTACCAACAATATTATCCGATCTTGTGATCCATGCCCTGGATATTAGTTTAGATGTTTTTCGTTTTGTATTACGTTTGGCATCTCGATCGGGTATTTGGACACTTCAGATCTCTTCGTACTGGAAGCCTTTTATTTTTGGGATATTATTAATATGTTTAATCATCACGTGTGTCAATAACTATAAATGGAAGCTCCGTTCTGGTACTTTTATTTTTCTTGCTTGCTTTACATGGTTTATGATGTCCAGTCGACCCGAATTAATTCAATTATCTTTAAATAAAGGCGAAGCTGTCGTTTATAGGAGAGGAAGGCATGCAATGATCATCAATACGGGAGCAGTTCGTTTTAACTCCAATGACCATGAAAGAAGCATCCAGCCAGTTCTTGATCACTGGGGTGTGAGAGATGTAACTGTTGTGATATCCGCGTGGGAGAAGGGAAAATACGGGAATATTCCATCGATCCGCAGAATGTATCCGGAATCTCGCATATTTATTCCTCAAACTGATGCTTTGATAGAGGAAAATCATACAATGCTTAATGTCGATACGCTAATACAATGTGGTAGAACGGTTTTTCATTTGGATGTCAAGCATGATGAAATATCACTTTCATTTAAAATGGGAAAGAATGAGATCGTGTTTAAAAATATCGATTCGTGCAAATTTCCTATTATTCCCATTAATGAAAACAGGGCGTCTCCCAGACATTTTACTTTATATGGAAATTATCTTTATAAACGGTAATAATCCTTCCACATAAAGAAAGATTTTCATATATTTTTCATATAGCAACTAAGAAAGGAAAAAAATGAAAAAGATACTTATACTTGTCAGCATACTATTGTTCATTAGTAGCTGTAGCACATATTACGGTAACTATGATTACAATCAATACTTCCAGAATAATGAACCCTTTGTCACAGTTGACAGTGAAGAAGAAGCTGCCAGCTTTATAGCGCGAAAACTAGCCCGTGGTTTCAGAAGAAGTTCTCTGAAAACCATTGCGGTGTTGAATTTCACCGATGAATATGGTGATAGATTGAATCGTGGTATCTTTTTTGCAGATATGATCGTTTCAGGATTAAGTTATTATAGAAATCCCGTTGTTGTTGAAAGGGAATCTCTGTATGACCTCGTTAAAGAACGCGAATTGTCGCAAACAAACTTAATCGAGAACAGAGGTACAACCATTACTTCTTTAGTTCAGGCGGACTATATTTTAACCGGCCGTATTTTACGCGGAAAGCATGACGATATGATCTCAGTCCGTTGTTTTGAAGTCGGTACAGGTAAAGTCGTATATGCTTCAACGATCAGTATCGACTATACACCCGATCCGATCTATGTACCTGTCCCTGTCCCGGGTCCAAATTATCCTCATCCCGGCCCTCGTCATCCCGGTCCAACTCCAAAACCTACACCTCCTACCCCTACGCCGACGCCTGATCCAACACCCGATCCCGATACGCCAAAAACCGTACCTTCCGATGGAACAGAAGGTCTGGGTAAAATTGATCTTGATAACAGTAAAAAAACGCCCTCTGACCAATATCAAAACAAGAAAAAACCGGTTACGACTCCTGTGGTAAAGAAACCCACGTCAGTCGATACAAATAAATCGACAAGCTCAAAGACGACAGCCGTAAAAAAAACAGTAAGCCCTAAGACGACAATCGTGAAGAAATCCATACCGGTCAATAAAGAGATCATTAAAGAAGAGGAACCGGTAGAAAAGGAAGAAGTAAAGAAGAGCACTAAAAGTTCACCAAGCAAAACAAAGAAATCAACCACAATAAAGAAATAAATCATGTCAGGTGACGCAACATCACTTATGGCATTTGATAATACCTTTCGAAAGGATCATGAGATCATCGTGGGTGTGGACGAAGCCGGTCGCGGACCACTTGCCGGTCCTGTCACAGCTGCAGCCGTTACTTTCCCGCCGGATGCTTTTCATGAATTGATCCGAGATTCAAAAAAACTCAGTGAAAAACAGCGTGAAGTCGCTTATGAGTGGATCATAGAACACGCGCAAGCTTGGTCTGTCCACTCTTTGGGTGTTCAGGCAATCAATAAAGAAAATATCCTACAGGCTACTTTGAGGTCTATGGAGCGTACTGTTGAAAAACTCAATATGTCCGGTGTCTATGTGCTCATTGATGGTAATCGTGTCCCATTTGGACTAAGAGGCAAAGGAGAAGCGATAATAGGAGGAGACCGTAAGTCATTTTGTATTGCAGCTGCCTCCATTCTTGCAAAAGTGAGTCGAGACCGTATGATGAAACGCTGGGCGGAGATCTACCCGGAATATGGATTTGAAAAACATAAAGGTTATGGTACAGCCCAACATATCAAAGCCTTAGAAGAACACTATCCTACACCGATTCACCGACGATATTTTGCTCCCATTAAGACCATGCAATTTCCCGCATATCCAAGGCCTGCTTTCCTTGGACGGTGGGGAGAGAATTGGGCGATCTATTATTTGATCTTAAAAGGTTATCAATTTGTTACACGAAACTACCATGGCGGTAATAAGGGTGAGATAGATATCATCATGAAAAACGGAGAACTGTTTGTCATGGTTGAAGTAAAGACTTCGTTAGAAAAAGACGAATTTCAAGCAGCTCAGAGAGTTACAGAGGAAAAAATTGAAAAAATGATATTGGCAAGCGAACGGTACTTTTATGATTTGAATATGGACGAATATGATGTTAGATTTGATGCGGTGACTATTTCCGGGAACGATTGGCATGCACCGCACATTGAACACTATGAAAATATTTTATATTAGTAAGGAATAAACATGACGGATCAACAAGGATCAGAAGTAAAAGAAAAGAAAAGTAAACGTAAAAGAAAGAAACGGGTCTTTGCCACAAAGCGAGATAAAGTTCTTTATGAAGTAAAATCCTGGACCATCATTATTCTTGCCGTATGGATAATTCGCTCAATGATCTTCTGTAATTATATTATTCCGACCGGATCGATGGAAAATACCATGATGACAGGAACCTTTGTAGTAGGTAATCAGATCCAATATGGAGCGCAAACACCTCATAAAATTGCGATCCCATTTACTCAAATCGGTTTTACGATCCCTCATGTGAAGCTACCGGCAATAAAAAAGCCCCAGACAGGTGATATCGTTATTTTTGAGTATCCTCAAAACAGAATGTTTGATTACGTTAAACGCTGTATCGGGACTCCGGGTTCAACGATCGAAGTAAGAGATAAAAAAGTCTATGTTAATGGAGTATTATTTGAAGATCCTCCAAAAGCGAATATAAATTATTCAGAAAATAATATATTTGATAAAAATTTTATTTCAGAAAGACAACCGTATCGTGTCTGGCCAGTTGGGCATGGAAATAGGGATCAGTATCCTCCTTTATATATACCGAAAAAAGGTGATATAATTAACCTTGATGAAGCTAGTTATGAATATGCTCTTAATATTTTACAGTTGGAAAAGCAAAACATATATTACCAATTCGGAAATTGGTATATTGATGGCGAACGGCATCATACCTATAAGGTCAAACAAGATTATTATTTTATGATGGGCGATAATCGTGATAACAGTCTCGACAGTAGATACTGGGGTATGGTTCCATACAAGTATATCAAAGGGAAGCCAACAGCTGTTCAGTTCTTGCTCTGGGATAAAACCTGGAAGAAGGTTCTGGTCATCAGCGGCATGGCTCTTTTACTTTTCTATGCTTTCTTTTGGGATTATATCAAAGATAGAAAAAGAAAAAAAGAAGATGATGTATCTCCTGGCAAAAAATAGATAAGGTCAATTATTATATAACATATTGCACGAACTTAGATACCGGGTGGTATCTAAAGTTTATTTCATGGAGGTTCTAAATGAACACATTCACCGCTCCGCCCTACCGGATCAAAATGGTTGAGCCTATAAAACAAACAACATATCAAGATAGAAAAGAGTACCTGGAAAAGGCCCACAATAATTTATTTTTGCTTCCGAGTGAAGCAGTTTATATAGACCTATTAACCGATAGCGGTACCGGTGCAATGAGTCACTTTCAATGGGCCGCATTGATACAGGGAGATGAATCTTATGCCGGTAGCCGGAGTTTTTATCGTCTTGAGGAGACGGTAAAGGACATTACGGGTTATAAACATATAATACCCGTTCATCAGGGAAGGGGAGCTGAACAAGTCGTACTTCCGCTTCTTACTAAGCATTCCGGAATGTATTTTATTTCCAATATGCATTTTGACACAACCAGAGCACATGTTGAACTTGCCGGAGCTACGGCGATCGACTGCGTGGTCGATGAATGTTTTGATATTAATACTTTTTCCCCTTTTAAAGGAAATATGAACGTTGAGAAATGTGAAACATATATAAAGGATCTTGGGCGGGAGAATATTGCAGGCATCATTATGACCATGACAAATAATTCAGCCGGGGGACAGCCCGTAAGCTTGGAGAATTTACATGAAGTATATATTTTAACACAAAAATACGATATTCCATTGATCATTGACGGTGCAAGATTTGCCGAGAATGCCTGTTTTATTAAACAGCGCGAAAAAGGTTATGAAAACTGGGAAATTAAAGATATTGCCCGCAAGATGTTCGATCACGCCGATATATTTTTAATGAGTGCCAAAAAAGATGGGTTGGTTAATATCGGTGGATTGATCGTTATTAGGGAAGACAAAGAATTTTTTCAGGAATGTCAGGGCCGGACGGTACCTTATGAAGGTTTCCCCACTTATGGCGGTCTTGCGGGAAGAGATATGGAAGCCATGGCAGTTGGATTGAAAGAAGGCATGGATGAAGATTATCTCATTCATCGTTTAGATCAGGTAAGATATTTATCTGAAAAATTACGCGAAGCCGATGTGCCTGTGCAGTACCCTGCCGGTGGTCATGCTGTCTTTGTCGATTGCAAGAACATGTGTTCACATATTCCCTTTGATCATTTTCCGGCACAATCCGTTTGCAATGCTCTTTATCTTGAAGCGGGCGTACGTACAGTTGAGGTCGGTTCCTTTTTACTTGGTCGTGACTCCAAAACAGGAAAAAATATTGAAAGTCCCTTTGAATGGATGCGTCTTGCTATCCCCCGAAGAACTTATACCTACGCACATCTGGATCATGTTGCTGAAGGTGTAATAAATGTCTATAAAAAAAGAAAAGAATTAAAAGGACTTGATTTTGATTATGAACCCAAAGTTCTTCGTCATTTTACAGCTGAACTAAAATATATTTAGCTTATAAATATTCCCGAAAGCAAATATCAGGATAAACCAGTTTATACTCTAAGTTAGCGATCAATTAATTAAATAATGACAAATACTATTGCATAGTAAAAAGATTATATTAGTATTATCTACAGGTGATAGTGTATCTATGAGCTTTTGAATATCATAATAATTTAACTGAATTTTATAAAGTGTTGCTTTTCAACGATATAAATTCTATTTTATTTACATTGAACAGAAACATGCTGTTCTATACAAATGTGATTAAATAAGACAGGGAGAATGTGATGAAAAAATTATTGTTAATTATTATCATGCTGGCATTTGCAACGAGTATTGTATTTGCAGCACCGGGAACAATACATTTGATTTATTCAAATGGTCAAATCGTTGAAGATGGCGGATCAACATATTACGATTTTGATGTTCAGGCATGGTTATCTGAAGGAGATCAGGTATTAGGTGCCGGTATGGCCTATGTGGAATATCCTGTTAGCATTTTTGGTGATCTTGCCATTACAAATAATATTGTAAGCGTTACAAAGACGGGTATTCTTGCCGGAACTTTCCCTGAAATAACTATTGAACTCTACGATATTTTTACAAATGATACTTATATGGATTGTTATGCCATCACTTTTGATTCACCTTATATGAATAATCCTGATTTGAAGGACAATTTCACATCGATCTCTATTGATCCCCTGCAACCTTCAGATCTTCTTCATGTCCGCATGTTGATTTCGGGTGTTGGTTATGGAAATGTATTATTCCCGAGTTATATCCCGGGAATTGATAACGTATATTACAATTTTGAAAATGAGAACTTTTCAGGCGGTGTAGATATCTCTGCAACAAATATAGAAGTAAACTATCCAGATCCTGATCCCGATCCTGTCGGTTCGCTTGAATGGAAAAGCTTTACTGGTGGTTGGAAAAAGAATGTTATTGAGCTTAAATGGTCAACAAAGAATGAAGTTGATATCGAAGGCTACGTTGTCAAACGTTCCACAAATGGTGGTGAAGCAGTCGAAATTGCAAGCTACTTAACAGATCCTACATTGCTTGCAGTCGGTGACGTCGTATCCAGATATAATCATTCCGATGCTAATGCTATGGCAAACAATACTTATTTCTATATAATTGAAGCAATTGATATTGTTGGAGCAGCTATTCCTTCAGCTTCTCTTGAAGTTGTCGGTGAAGGTGTTGTTGGAACTTCATATCCGAACCCCTTCAACCCAAGCTTTGTTGTTCCTTTAGAGCTTTATTCTGCTCAAAATGTTGATATTAAGCTTTATGATATGTCAGGACGCGTTGTGCGTAATATCGCTGTAGGTGCTCATAGCGCGGGTCATTATGATTACCGTGTTGACTGTAATGATCTGAGTAGTGGTGTTTATATCTTAAGAACGATCATTAATGAAAATCCTACCAGTCAAAAGATGTTACTGGTTAAATAAAGAAATAAGAGAGATATATAAAAAGCCCCTCAGGTCGAGGGGCTTTTTTTAATTGTATTGAAATTATTTAATTCTTTTAAGTTTTGAGATAAAGAATCCATCACTTTGAAATTGATGGGGCAGTATCTGTAAATACTTATCTGAAGGATTATGTGGGATTCGGATACCGCGATCTTTCAATTCATCGTAAACAGAGACTTGCTCAAATTCAGGATGTGTTGAAAGAAAGTGTTCTATCTGTTTGCCATTTTCTTCGGGTATTATCGAGCAAGTTGCATATACAAGATATCCGCCGGGCTTTACAAGTGCAGCATTATTTTTCAAAATTGACCGCTGTTCTTTTACATAAAATGCTAAGCGCTCTTCATTGAATTCCCATTTTCTATCGGGATGTCTTCCATAGACACCTGAACCGGAGCAAGGTGCATCTATCAGTAGAACATCGATCTTTTCTTTATACTGTTCATGGATCTTTTCTATGGGCCGTAATTGAATATTTCGGATCCCGAGTCGTTTTGCACGAAACCCCAATTCACGGAGACGATTTGAGTATTTGTCAGTTGCGATCAAGGAAGGCATATCGCCCTGCAATGCGGCCAAATGGAGTGTTTTCCCCCCGGCTCCGGCACATAGATCGACAATAATATCACTTTTCTTGGGATTACACACAAAAGCAACTAACTGAGAACTTTCATCCTGGAAATCAAAAAGACCATTTTTGTATAAAGGATTTTGGGTCAAATTAACATAAGTACCCAGACGAAGAGCATCGGGGGATAATGTCCCAAGCTGAAAGGGGATCTCTTTTAATTTTTCCATTAATTCCGGTGTTGTGGTTTTTAGTGTATTGGTTCGAATATGTACACCGGGGGAATGTAGTAAGGCGGATAAAGCTTGTTCAAGTTCAGCGGGGTCGTAAGCATCTTTAATATGCTCCCACAGGACAGGCGGAAGTGACCAGCGTTCGGCCAGGTTTTCAGGGAGAATCTCACGATAGTTATACGATTTGAATATTTTTGCGATCTTATCGTCTACCTTAAATTCCTGTTTCAAACTTTCTTTTGGAAATAAACGCTTATAAGCATGTACTGTTAAAAGTTCTGCGGAAATATTACGGGTTTCTCCCGGCTGGACCTCATTGATCTGCCAAAGATATAATCGCAAATTACGGATCATATCAAAATATAACATTTCAATGAATTTTCTGTCTTTGGAACCGAGATAATGTCGTTCCGAAAAATAGTTTCGTTTAATTTTATCTGCGGCGCGTACAATAAGCTCTTTATTGTACCATAGCGAAAATAATTCGCTGCAATGATTGAGTAATAAAGGTAAGTTTTTCATTATTTTATGTAAGCAAACTTTCGGTTAAGGGTTAAATAAGGCGTTGATAATTGATATATATAAATTCCGGATGGCAATGTTTGCATGTTTAGATCGAGATAATGATCTCCCTTTGAATGCAAGGAATTTAAGGGAGTTGATACAATTGCACCCCGGAGGTCCAGAATATCTATCCGTACTACGGATGACTGAGACAATTGAAAACGGATCCTTGAATATCCATTAAAGGGATTTGGATAGTTTTGAAATAATCGGATATCTTTTGGAACATCAATATCATTTATTATACCAACAGCATCGCCGCGTTTAATACGTAAATTATCTAAGAGTATTTCACCTGTGTAAGGGATCGTTTGACTTGTGGAGCCGGGTCTGAGTTTTACATAAATTTTATAAATATTTACCGGTGGAATTACGGAATTATCAATTTCCATGGGGCAAGAAAGAGTTCCCCATGTATTGGTCCACGTTGTGGGGCGTGGTTTCATATATAATGTAAAAGCTTGCCCTTTACTGTCCTTACAGTATAGACGAAAATCATATTCCTTCTCGTCGGTTTTTATATCCAAATAGACGGAATCGGCATGATGATTGATCAATATGTTTTTATTAATATAAGATATTGCTGTCGAACTGGAATATTCATAATTGAGAGAAAGGGCATTCCCATTGATACCTGTATTCAAAGAAAGATCAGATACATCCATGTTCAGATAATCCGAAGATAAAGAAAAAGTCGATGTATCTGAAAATGATTCAGCGGTATAATAACCCGGATCTTCAAGAATTGTGATATTGATCGTATCTTTCATGCCCTGAATATCTGCTATAATCATTCCGCTTCCGGGAGATGACGCTGTAAAGAGACCATTTTCAATCGACCCGGTCTGACCTACGAATTCCCAGCTTAAAGCACCGGGGTTGATAAAAAGAGGGATATCATTTTCTGTTCTTGCCGTGTAGATGCACTGCAATTTTTCATCTGGATATAATAGAAAATCATGGTCGTCAAACGAAAATTCTGAAACAAAGAGAAGCCCAAGTTGCGTAATGCAGTACTGGGGGCTTTCATTAATGGTTAATTTAATGGTGTCATTTTCAGTAATACAGTATGCTAAAGTATCACCCAGCATCCCTTCAAGTCGAACATAATTCGCATTTACATGCAGGTCAAGTGATTTTGTACCGCTGTAGGTCCAAACAATAGAGAGTGAATCGTGCATGTCGGCAATATAGGTATCATTTTCAGATGAAGAGGATCTTGGTCTCAATGTATCTGCATGTGAAATGAGCATTTTCAATGCCGTGTATGCAAGTTTTGGGCTTTTGTCGAATTCTAAAAGGCCAAAATTATGTTCAGGTTCTTCTGCAACCGTTCCATCATTTTTTAGATCATAATAAATAGCTGACCTGATCTGAGGATCCATAAGACATGTTAAATACATTCGAGTAACATATTGTGCTTGTTTTGCCAGGGATATATTTGGCCAGGCAGTGTGTGTGGGATATCCGAATTCACTAAAATATATCGGTTTATCACCGACAAACGATTTAACATTATTTACGTAAGAAATAAATTCATTTTCAGGACGGTAGGCGATCTGATATAAGTGGAAAGAAACCGCATCCATATACGATCCGCCGCCTGCCGCATAGACATCACGAATGAAATCCAAACCCTCAATATAGGGTGAAGGATTTCCAATAGCCGGTGACGTAGCGCAACCAATAACCGTTACATTGGAATCGACGGCATTTATAGAATCATATGCGGTATGAAGCAAAGCCGTATAATCGTTGGCATTTGGCTGAGGGGTCCAGAATAATACACCATGGTTCGGTTCATTCCAAATTTCATAGTGCTTTACACCAATAGGAGAAAAATGCTCAACTATCGCTTGACAGTAGCGGGCGTAAGCATCTCGATTTGATTGAGTGCTAACACCTGAACCGTTTGAAGGAGCGTAGATAGAATTATTATAGTTCAGGATCATATAAATATCAATTCCGCGTGTCAGTGCGGAATTTACATAATGATCGACATCTGGAGGAATAATGTAAACACCTGAATCCGTTTCCACATCGGACCAAAGACATTCATCACGGATCATTTCAATACCGGCTTCAGCACAAAGATCCAATTGTTCTTCAACGGATAAAGAATCCATATCCCCACGTCTGAATTGTCCAAAATGCGTTTGTACTGAATAAAAAGGTGAATTCGCCCAGAGATTGCCAATTAGCAAAAGGATAATAATATAGGGTTTGATTCTCATTTTTCTCTCCAAAGTATTCACGGCTTAATCTATCATATTTTCATAGTGTTTCAAATGATTAACCATGCTACATGTTCTGCTGAAGAAGCATAAACATTTTAGCATTTAATGGAAAAATTATGTATAATTGGACATGAAAAAACGACATGTACAAATTTACCTCTTTTTGATCTTTCTCCTGATAACTCTGTCAGCTTGCAGCGGTTCAAGAAAGAATGAAGTCATATACCGATTTACAGCAAATGAAGATGCCATCTCTCTGGATTCTCTTAAATCGGAGATACTGGGCGCATCCGGTGCGGAAATGCTCGTGGTGTATCCCGATTCGGATGTGGTGATTATTCATTACGATCGTTTTAAAACCCATCAGGATATTATTGAATCTCATTTTATTGAATTTGGTTATACCATTACTCTGGTAAGTAAAAGAAAGATCGAAGAGAAGGACCAGCCATGGCAAAGAAAGTAAAAGCGATAGGATTATTATCCGGAGGACTAGACTCCGTTCTTGCTTGTGCTTTGATCAAACAACAAGGTATTGATGTTACGGGATTGTTGATTCGAACCGGTTTTACGGACCATAAAGAAGTATCGGCCGATGGTAAGCGTAGTGTTGAAGATACAGCTAAAGCTTTAGGAATTAAATTTCGCATAGAAAATATTCAGGAAGAATATTGGGATACGCTTTTATATCCTAAATATGGATATGGGAAAAATGTCAATCCCTGTTTGGATTGTCATCTGCATATGATCCGGGTTGCAGCGCGTGTCATGAAAGAAGAAGGCGCTGATTTTGTTTTTACAGGTGAAGTTGTGGGACAACGTCCCAAAAGTCAACTAGCACATCAAATGAAGATCGCTTTAGCTGAAAGTGGTATAGAAGGCAGATTATTGAGACCTTTATCGGCCTTGCGTCTTGTTCCAACTATTTCTGAACTTGAGGGCTTGGTGGACAGAAAAAAATTAAAAGGTTTTCAGGGTCGCGGACGTACACCGCAGTTATTATTGGCTAAAGAACTTGGCGTTAAAGATCTTGCAGTTGCGGCGGGTGGAAATTGTTATTTGATCAATGCTGAATATGGTGATCGTTTCAAAGATTTGCTTGATCATTACGGAAAAGAAAAATTCCCCAAAGAGGATATGCCACTTCTGCGCATTGGTCGTCATTTTAGAATATCTGAAAGCGCAAAACTTGTTATCTCACGCGATGAATCCGAATATCACTTACTGCAAGCCTATATTCCGGGACGCTATTATTTTGAGATCACAAATGTGATCGGCGGAATCGCCATTGGCAGCGGAGAATTTTCACAGGAAGATATGGAATTAGCTTCCCGTTTACTGGGTCGTTATTCAAAGGCAAAAACTAATGAAGAGATCCAGGTTCATGTCAGTCTTGACGAAAAGACTTGGAATATCAATTGCACATCACTTTCTTCAGATGCCCCACTTATTTTAAAAATGAGAATCTGATCAAAATATAGCTTTTACAGCGGAACATATTTGCAAAGTTTTTATTTGATATAGAGCAAGAATACTATTAGTTTTCCATGGTTAGAGGGTTGCATTGGCAACTCGTTTTTTTATGTCTGTTTTTGAGGAGATTATGTTACAAACGGTTCAAAGTGAAATTAAGGAATGTTTGGAGCGGCTTGGCTGGGAAAGCACGCTATTTTCAGTAGAACGGCCAAGAAAGAGCACCTTTGGTCATGTTAGCTCAAATGTTGCCTTAACGCTCGCAAAACAGCTGAAGCGTCGGCCTTTGGATATTGCAAATGATATTGCAGCAGAGCTTGAAGGAAAGATCAAAGATCTAGAAAAAATTGAAGTCGTTGCACCCGGTTTTATCAATTTTATTTTCTCACCCGAATATTTTCAAGCATTTATCCCTCGTATACGTAAAGAAAAAGAAAATTTTCAAAAAGAAAATTCAGGAAAAGGGAAAAAAGTTCAGGTTGAATTTGTTTCAGCCAATCCTACCGGTCCCTTGACTATTGGACATGGTCGTCAGGCAGTTCTTGGCGATACGATCTCCCGAATTTTAGAATGGCATGATTTCGATGTGACCCGCGAATATTATTTTAATGATGCCGGGCGTCAGATGCGCATGCTGGGCTTATCCGTACTTGCCCGATACAATGAATTACTAGGAAAAGAACTTGATATCCCCGAAGGTGGATATGAAGGTGAATATATTATTGATATTGCGGCTGATTTTCGTAAAGCATACGGCGATTCAAAAACCGAAGAACATCTTGAACTTTTTACTGAATTTGCTTCCAATGCCATATTTATTACAATTCAGGATACACTAAAGCGTCTTGGGATCGAGCATGATGTTTATTTCAATGAAAAGGATTTATATAAACAAGGGTTGATCGAGGAAGTATTAAGTGAACTTAGCGAAAAAGGTTATACTTATCAGGAAGATGGTGCAACTTGGTTCAAAGCGACTCAATTCGGTGCAGAAAAAGATCGTGTTTTGGTAAAAAATACCGGTGAGCCCACATATCGCTTACCTGACATCGCTTACCATCGTGAAAAGATAAAACGCGGTTTTGATCTTATAATTGATATTTTTGGCGCTGATCATCATGCGACCTATCCGGATGTAAAATCCGCATTGGAAGCTATGGGTCTTGATACTTCATATATTCGTGTGCTTCTACATCAGTTCGTGACACTTACACGAGACGGTGAAATGGTCAAAATGTCCACACGAAAAGCCAATTTTGTTACATTGGATGAATTAATGGATCTTGCCGGAACGGATGTGGTACGCTATTTCTATATCATGCGTAACATGGATTCACATTTGAATTTCGATCTTGCTTTGGCTCAAAAACAAACGGATGAAAATCCTGTCTTTTATTTGCAATATGCTCATGCCAGAATATGTAATATTCTTTTGCATAGCACAGAAAAAGGCATTGAAAATTATGAAGATGCCGATCTTACACTTCTGAATGAACCAGCGGTAATTGCTCTTATGGAAGTAATATTGGAGTTCAAAGATATCATGGATTTGTGTAAGAATAGTCTGGAACCCATGCACCTGACTAATTATTTATATCGTCTTGCAACCGCTTTTCATAAATTTTATTCCGTACATCGTGTTGTTTCGGATAATATTGCCTTGTCGAAAGCACGCCTGCAATTGATTGATGCCGTAAAGATCATTTTAGCGAACGGACTTAATATCTTGGGCATCCAAGCTCCGGAAAGAATGTAATAGGGGATAATGAATGAAAATTCGAATAACGATATTATTGCTTGTAGTCCTATTTTTCAGTACTGCCTGCTTTTCCGGAACTAAAGAAGCTGTTCAAGAAGCAGGTCCAAGTACATATTCTGAAGTAAGTTCGGTCAATGATACGGGGAAAAGTGAAATATCAACGGAGATCGTCACTGTTGATGAACCGGTAGAATTTATAACACCCTTTGACCAATATTTAACTCAAGCTAAGGTTCATTACGTTGATGCCTTATTAGCTCAGGAAGATAAAGATTCCCTTGAGGTTGAATTTCAGTTGAGCATTATTTTTGATATTTTAGCAAAGATCGAATCATATAATGGGATGGATGAGATCCAATATGAACAATTTAAAGAATTTACCGATCGTATCATCAGAGAATTTGAAGAATATGCCCCTCAAATGAGTGAATTGCACGAGCAATTCTCGCTTTCTGACTTTAGAGAGGCTATGGGCACCTTGACCGATGACCATTTTGCCGGGAACGGCAATAAAGATATTGTTGTTCTTGAAGATCGGGATGGACATGTTCCCATCATGATAAATAACCGTGTTGAGACATCTATAAAGATGTTTACATCTAAGCGTCGCGGCGATATGCAAAACTGGATCAAAACCAAGGCCACATATGAACGCTTATTCAGAAAGATCTTGCGTGAAAAAGGTGTCCCGGAAGAATTTATTTACCTGAGCATGCTTGAAAGTGAAATGAAGACCGATGCACGCTCTTATGTGGGTGCTATGGGACAATGGCAGTTCATGGATTATACCGGTAAAAGTTTTGGCTTAAAATACAATTACTGGGTAGATGAACGCCGTGATCCGGTCAAGTCTACTATAGCTGCTGCAAAATATATGCTTTATCTCTATGAGGAATTCAATGATTGGTATTTGGTAATGGCCGCATATAATGCCGGAGAGGGCAGACTGGCGCGTTCTATCAGATATGATCATACACGTGACTACTGGAAAATGAAAACTTTGCCGCGTGCAACACGTAAATATGTCCCAGATATTGTCGCAGTAGCCGCTATTTGTATGGATCCTGAAAAATATGGCTTTACCGATTACAAACCCAAGTCTATCTGGGGTGATTTTGATACCTTAACCTTAGATCAAAGTTACGAATTGGAGAAAATCGCACGGGTTTGTGGTATAAAATTTGACAAATTAAGGGAAATGAATCCCGAATTAAGGAAGCTAAATACACCGGCATATAAATATACCATGAGGCTCCCCAAGGGGAAACGTGCGGTCCTGCAGCGCGAAATCCTGGTCATGGAAGCAGCACCAACCCATGTTATTTATAAGGTGAGAGCCGGTGATACACTTTCTGAGATCGCTTTGAAGTACGGTATGACCATTCAGGATATTGTCAATGCAAATAAATTGAAAAGCAAATCACAGATTTATATCGGTCAAAAACTTGTATTACCACAGGGTGGTTCATCATCTTTGATCTCAGGTTCGACCTACAATCAAAAATCATCATCCAAATCTTCTTCCGGAAAACCCAATTTATCGGCTTCACACCGAAAGATCATTTATACGGTTAAACCTGGTGACACACTGGGTGATATTGCAGAGATTTACGATACACGCGCATCCAGGATACGTGTATGGAACGGCTTGGTTTACGGGGAATTTATTCATCCGAAACAAAAATTGACGATCTGGGTACCCAAGGGGAACAGTTATCAAACAGTTGCTCAGTACTATACGGTTAAACCGGGAGATTCCTTTGAAAAGATCGCCGGAAAATACGGACTAAGCACCGGCGAATTGAAGAAATTAAATCCAAGTATGAATTATTCTAAAATTTATCCGGGAGATAAGATTAGAATTCAATAAATTGCTTGCATAAACTTTTAAAAAAAACTATCTTACACGACTATGAGAAAATCAGACATTATAAAAGAAATTTCGGCGCAGACAGGCTTAACCCAGGTTGAGACGGAAGCGGTTATTGAGGGCTTCATTACTATTGTAAGTGAAGCATTGATTCAAGGTGAACGAGTTGACTTGCGTGGCTTTGGAAACTTTATTTTAAAGACCCGAAAAGCTAAAGCGGCCCGTAATATTTCAACCGGTGAGACTGTTCAGGTTCCTGAACATTATTTGCCTTTCTTTAAAGCCTCTGAATCATTAAAAGAACGGGTCAACGATAACTTGAAAAAAAATGTGTTATAAGGAGATAGGTTAATGCCCTGCGGTAAAAAGAAGAAAAAAGGCAAGATCCGTACTCATAAACGGAAAAAACGCCTTAGAAAGAATAGACATAAAAAGAAAAAAAGCTAAATAATAAGAGACTGTTTACAGTCTCTTATTTTATTGCGTCATAAAAACTTGAGTCAAATTTTCAGAGAAAACTTGACTCAAGTTTTTACACAAAGATAAAGAATTAAAAAAAACTTTATACCTTATGTTAAATTTTGTATTTTCCCTTTAAGATGTTAAATATTCAAAGCGTTTCAGACATAACTGCTCAGATCAAATCCAAATTGGAAAATGATATTCCCGATGCGATCATCCGTGCTGAAATTTCAGAATGTAAATTTCATAGCAGTGGACATATTTATATGACGCTTAAAGACCCGGGTGCTGTGCTGCCTGCGGTCATTTGGCGAACTTCAGCTCAACAATTGACGACAAAGCCGACCGTAGGTATGGAAGTTATTGTTTACGGCCGTTTAAGTGTCTACGCTCCTCATGGAAAATATCAATTCATCATTCAATCATTACAGGATGCCGGGCGAGGTGAATTATATGTGCGTTATGAAGCGCTAAAAGCCAAATTGATCGAAGAAGGATTGTGTGCGGTCGAGCGGAAAAAAGTTATTCCAAAATATCCCTTGCATGTCGGTTTGGTTACAAGTGAAACGGGCGCCGCATTACAGGATATGTTACGCGTTTTTGCCCAGGATGCTCCGCATGTTCGTTTAAGCCTGTCACCCGCACGAGTACAAGGCAAAGGGGCCGCCAAAACAGTCATAGAAGCCCTTGAAGGACTTAAAACTGTTCGGCCCGATGTAGTCATATGTGCACGTGGCGGAGGCTCTATAGAGGATCTTTGGGAGTTTAACGATGAAGATCTGGCGAGATATATTGCAGATTATCCCTTAGCTCTTATTACGGGCGTAGGCCACGAAACGGATACAACGATCGTTGATCTGGTTTCAGATCATCGTGCTTCTACACCCACAAATGCAGCTGAGATGATCTGTGCACCCTGGCGCGAGGTCCGCATCACTCTGAATCAGATGGATTACACACTTTCCAATACCATGATCCGGAGTTTGGAAAAACAAAAAGATCGTCTAAAGAATATGCAACGATATCTGACATCCCGACAATTATCCGAGAATTTGCAAAATATGAGTCATAATATATTATCCCTGCTTGCTCAGGCGAACAAAGGCATGAATAACCATATTCAACTTAAATCATCCCGTTTTGAGGGAATACAAAGTACACTGTTTGCCTATTTACCTGAAAACGTATTAAAAAAAGGATATACTCTTATTAGAGACAGGAACGATAAACTCATACGTACAGTAAAAGCATTATCACCGGAAGATAAAGTAAAAATAACTTTCCATGATGGCATTTCAGATGCGATCATTAAAAATACAGAAAACAAAGGATCAGATCATGAATAAACAACAAAGTTTTGAAGAAGCAATGAAAGAGCTGGAGTCCATTGTAAAGAAAATTGAGAATGAAGAAACTCCTCTGGAAGAAATTTTAGAGCTTTATGAACGGGGTTCAGAGCTTAGTGCTTATTGTCAGGATATTCTGACAAAAACACAGGAAAAGCTGGAAACGATCCAAAAGCAAGCCGAAAGGTCGGAGGAATAATATGAAAAAGATCCTGATCATTCTATTTTCAGTGGTTTTACTTCTTTCGTGTGGTAAATATAAACCTCTCGCAGGCGGAAGTCCTATTGCCATAAAAACATTGGTCAATGATGCGACATGGGACTTTATCTCGGAAGATTTCTCCAAAAAAGTTGAGTTTGAGATCCGGACCCCTCAAATTGAGCAACAATTCTATTTTTCCCGTTTTGAATTGGAGAGTTATAAAGAATTCCGTGACGACAAACTTATCCTATTGATCGCCACATTAGATGGTAAGGATGAGATATCAAAATTTATTCAGAATAGTATCAGTGAGAATATTTGCACACAAGTTCAGTCAGGAGAACGGGTTTTCTTTTACGAATACAATAAATATGCAGATCGTCAGATCTATATGTTAATGCTTGCAAATACCAAAGAAGAGCTTCTTGAGTATATCCAAGAAAATGGATCTCAGGTTTACCAGGCTATCAATACCAAATTTTTAAGTTCTCAATTTGAGCAGCTTTATCATACAGCTGAAGAAAAAGAATTGTCCGAAGACATATATGATCAATTTGGTTTTTCTTTACGTTTACCTCATGATTATGAAATGATCGAAATAGATTCAGTCCGTCATATTATTCATCTTGGTGTTGCCCGTCCTCAGCGTAATATCATTATCTATTGGATGGATGGTGGCTTTAACAAAGTTATTGATGAAGATTGGGCACTTCGCATGAAATACTGGTTAATGCAGAATCTCATGGATAAGATATATATTGAAAAATCCTATGCCCGCTACCGTATGGTTGATTGGAATGGTGTTTTTGCGAACAATATTCGCGGTTTATGGGGACACCCCACTAAGTTAATGGGCGGTCCTTTTAGCATGTTTTATTTTTATGATGGTGTTACGAACAGAACCTACCTGATTGATTGCATGGTTTTTGCTCCCGGACAAAGTAAAGCGGTGTTTCTGAGACAGATGGAGATCGTGGCGAGTACGTTTTATACCAGTAAATGATAGGATTAATTTTTGACGGGATAACAGGATTGACAGGATTGTAATATTTTTATATGAGTAGGGGCTCGACTTGTCGAGCCCTTTTCTATTCAATAACAAAAACCACATAACGTCATTCTGAAACGGTCCCGAAACATCGGGGACGGGGGTTCAGTCCGTCGGCTGACGGAGTCCCGTAGGCCGTGCCGTCCGAAGCTTCAGCGTAGGCTGGGAGATCTCTATGTGTATGCAATTCGGAAAAAATATACCGATTATTAATTTATATCTTTTCAACAGTATTTTTTCATCCTGTTTAATAAAGAATTTTGTTGGTAAATCGTATTGATGCCATGTGCGGAAAGTAAATTATTGTGAATTATATTAATATCCCCAATCAGAACTCTCGAAGAGATCCTGAAACCATTCTACGCCACCCCGAAGCATCCATTAGACTACCAAGTCCCCAAAAAAGCATTAAATTATAATG
>CAYNBL010000037.1:0-18984 GCA_964395205.1 uncultured bacterium
CCTAAATTTCACATCAAAGTTCGAAGTAAATCAAATCATTGTCAAGATAAAAGTATAAAGAAGGCAGAAGCGGGGGAGAGGGAGAAAAGTGAGAAGGTCATCCTGAATTTGCTCGCCATGGCGAAGGCAAAGGCGTAGCATGGTTTCAGGATTTCTTTGTTATGATGATTTTCTGTAAAATTTGACGAAATATGTCATTTGAGATTTCTCCACTACTCCGCCAGCTGGCGGATTCGGTCGAAATGACATCAAATATTGTTTGTGATGTTGAATAAGATTTTGAATTTTCGTCTCACGTCTCACGTCTCACGTCTCACGTTTTTTTAAAAATATATTTGCAAAGTCATTACATTTGGTTATATTACCAAATGACAAAACGAAAGGGTCT
Source organism: uncultured bacterium (assembly GCA_964395205.1). Classification (GTDB taxonomy): domain Bacteria; phylum Fidelibacterota; class Fidelibacteria; order Fidelibacterales; family Fidelibacteraceae; genus M50B103. The sequence continues at coordinate 389 of CAYNBL010000037.1, forward strand.
ATTATGGATGTAATGGATAAAAGAAAACTTGAAAAACTATCCGGAGTATTTAAAGCATTGTCACACCCAACCCGCTTGTGGATGGTGGAGCAATTATTTGTATCGGAACAGTGTGTCTGTGAATTTGTTGATGTACTCAAATTGGACTTTTCTACCGTCTCGAAGCATTTATCCATCTTAAAACAGGCGCAAGTAATTGAGGATGATAAGAGAGGGAAGAACGTTTATTACAAACTTCGTGCCCAATGTATTCCAACCATTATTAGCTGCCTGGAAGACAATATAGGAAAATAATAAGTGTTCAAAATATTCACATTGTTTGCTGATTTGATCGTTTTTACATGGTTGAAACTTCCTGAAAGTTCACGATGGGCCGGATCTTTACATTTTTTTATTGAAGATGTATCAAAGATTTTCTTTTTACTCGTCATTATGATCTATGTCATTGGGCTTTTACGTGCTTCTCTGAATACCGAGCGTATCCGCGTGTTTTTGCAAGGCAAGAATCGATTCTTCGGGTATTTCCTGGGTGCGGGATTTGGTGCGATCACACCGTTTTGTTCTTGCTCGAGTATTCCCTTGTTTCTCGGATTCACTCAAGCGCGCATTCCTATTGGGATCACCATGTCTTTCCTGATCACTTCACCCATTATTAATGAGGTGGCGATTGTTTTGCTTGGAGGTTTACTGGGAATAAAATTCATGATCATTTATGTGGTTGTTGGTATTCTTGCCGGAGTGATTGGCGGTATATTTATTGATGCTATAAAAGCGGAACGCTATTTGATGCCTCTTGCGGAAAAGATGAAGGAAGGCTCTGTTGAATTACCGGGCTTTGAAAAACCAAAAATGACATTTAGAGATCGACACCAATTCGCAAAAAATGAATTGAAGACAATTTTCTCACGAGTTTGGAAATGGGTTTTTATCGGTGTGGGACTCGGTGCGCTTTTACATGGATTTGTGCCGGAAGAATTTATTGCAAATAATCTTGGAAGTGGACAGTGGTGGAGCGTTCCCGGAGCTGTTTTATTGGGTATACCTCTTTACTCCAATGCCAGTGGAATGATCCCTATTGCAGAGTCTTTACTGATTAAAGGATTACCTGTCGGTACAACGCTTGCTTTTATGATGAGTACGGTCGCAGCCAGCTTTCCTGAGTTCGTTATTTTGAAACAGGTAATGAAACCCCGCTTGCTGTTGATCTTCTTTGTCATGTTACTGGTCATGTTCACTTGTGTGGGACTTATTTTAAATCTAATACCATTTTAATACTGAAAGGAAAAAAATGAAAATTCAAATACTCGGAACAGGCTGCACTAAATGTAATCAATTATTTGCTCTTACTGAAAAAGTTGTGCAGGACTTGGAATTGAACGTAGAGGTTAAAAAAGTATCTGATATTAATGAGATCGTGGCCTTTGGCATTATGAGCATTCCTGCCTTTGTCATAGATGGTGATGTAAAATTTGCGGGGAACGTTCCCTCATTAAGTAACTTAAAAGAAATAATAAAAAAAGGATAAATAATGAAAACCAAGAACAAAAAACGCTTATTCCTGACTGTATTAACTGTCACGCTTCTCTTAGCGGGATTGCTGCTAACGGGCTGTTCAGACAAGAAAGACAAAACTGAGGTAACAAAAGCAGGAGTGGTAAAATCATCAACTAACTTACCCACGATGGTTGATTTCTGGTCCCCGACGTGTCCGCCGTGTAGAGCTATGACACCATTACTTCATGAATTGGACACAGAATATGCTCATGCATTTGAATTGGAAAAAGTTGATGTTTCACAAGCTGAAAATCAACAACGCTCAAGGGAGAATCAAATCCAATACATTCCCACTCAGATCTTTTATGATGGGAATGGCAAACAAATCTTCCGTCATACCGGATTCTATTCAAAAGAGGATATTCTGAACAAGTGGAAAGAACTGGGATACGAGATGTCTGCTATAACTAAAGAATAAAGATAAAAGTACAAAGAATAAAGTAGGGGCTGGATATATCCAGCCCTTTTTATTTTCATTTTGATTTGCATTTCAATGGTTAATATCTTCTGATCGTGCATTTAAGATAACACGTTATCAGTAAATAATTTATTCTAAGTCACACATTCGTATACTTTTGGTCCAAAGTTTTTCTGCCCTATCAACATCTAATGCGTGAGGGGCCGGGATTTCTTCTGTTGTTAAATTAAAAAATTTTCCACTAATATTATCAAGTTCTTTAGATACGCCAAGATAATAGAGTGCTTTGGCTGAAAGTAAGGGGGATCTTGATGAAGGATTTATAAAATTATGTTTAAAAAAGCGATATATTTTCCCGTTATTTTCGCCCATATTGGTTTTAACATCGCCGGGATGCATGGCGTTTATTGTTACCCCGCTGTTTGCAAAATATTCTTTAAATTTTATAATACAGAGGAGCTGTGCGGTTTTTGCAGAACCATAACTTTTTAAACCGGTATAGTGTTGTTTATTCCAACGAAGATCATCTAATTTTAATCCGGTTATGGCAAATCGATGACCCTCTGAATTTACATATAAGATTCGTGATCGTTCCTGAGCTGCTAATTTGTCTTTGATCAAATAATTTATAATAAAGGATCCAAGATAATTAACCTGGAATACTTCTTCAATATTGTCTGAAGTAAATTTCTTTTTGGTTAGGTAGACCCCGGCATTATGAATAAGAACGTCAATATCAGCATCCAAATTTGCTAGTTTTTGTCCAACTTTATGTACATCGGATAAATGGGAATAATCTGCGATGTAATAGTGACATTCAACATTGAAGTCTTTTTTTATTTCTTCACATAGTATTTTTGATTTTTCTTCATTCCGATTTATGCATAGAAGATTTGCTCCTCGTGAAGCATACATTCTGGCAGTCTGATATCCAATGCCCGCAGTAGTTCCGCTAATGACGACCAAGCGTCCGTTAAATTCTTCAGTACATTCCTTGGGGTCTGTCTTGTTATTACGGAGCATGGCCCGCATGTCAGACACCTTGTATTCTTTTAAGTATTTATTCATATTTATTACTCGATTTATCCAAACTTTTTCTTCATAAACTTGCGGTACATTACCGAAAACTTAGGAATATTGTCAAAGATATCGCCCCAAAGATCGTAATAATCTCGCTGCTCGATTATTTTATCCATTTCATTTAAAGTTACTCGGCTGACTCCATATAAGATTGAACTTGGATATTTTTTAAAACTTAAGGTCATTTCCCATTCAAGAAATAATATTCGGTCATCCTGTTGAACGTTTTTTATATTCATCTCCAGATTTCCTGAACGTTCAACTAATCTTTCCGTCATAGCCTTAAATTCTTCAATTCCTCTTATTTCTTGAACAGAATCCCGGAAAATAATGGTTTCATCGTAATATGGTATAATATGGGACCAATCCGGTTTACCTTCTGTGTTATAGGTATTTGACCACAATTCTTTTAAATGTTGTTTATCTCTAATTCGATATTCAGATGAGCTCAAACTAGATCCTCCTGTCATTAAATTTTAAGCATCCTAATCATATAATAGCTTTTTTAACTAATTAAATATAGAAAAATCCGCAAAGAGTGCAAAGATAAGTATCCGGAAGTGATATTCGCGCATTCGAGCTACGATCATATCAAGGAGTATGGAAAAGAGAAATTAGAATAAAGAAATTCGTAAGCATTCCTTTTTATAAAATGAAATGATTTATATTAACTATTAGTATTAAATTGTTTTTTTTCTTCATTAAGACTCATCGCAAGTTGTTGAGGTTTTTCGTAATGTTCAATTTTTGTTGTTAATTGAGATTCATTTTTCTGTATGCGCATTTTCATAACTTTATTTGATATACTATCAGGTAAAATAATATTTGAAAGTAGAGCTTCGTATACAGCATTTCTATTATCTTCTTTGGCCCCAATGTGGTAAAAATGTTCTTTAGTTGAAATATTACAATCTTTCCAAATAGTAAAAATGTATTCATTAGTTCTATATTTATTGCTTAACCATGTTGAAAGAATAAATTTAGCTTTAGCGCTTACTAACATTGTATTTAATAATACTTCATCTTCTAATGACCATGAATCAAAGTAATCAACATGTCTTCCGAGATATGGAGGATCAGAATAAATCAAGTCTGTTGGGTTTAATTCTTCAAGTGTATGTTTAAAGTCTTGATGTTTAAAAGTATAGTCACCTAATTGAATTATATGTGAAATTGCTTCTACTTGATTAGTAATTTTTGTAACCAAAGCTTGAGCAAATCTATTTGGTTTATTGCAAAATGGCACATTGAAGCCACCCTTTTTGTTAAATCTCATCATTCCATTAAAGCATGATCGGCTTAGAAATAAAAAATCAAGAGGATTTTTATTTTCATTAAATCTTTGTCTTACTTCGTAATAGTATTGTCCTTGCGATTTTAAAAGTATTTTTCCTTCTTTAGTTAAATGATTTTTTACGATAGCACTGTTTATTTCTTTACTCTGTAGTGTTTTGTAAAAAGTAATTAGATGAGGATTGCTGTCGCATAATAACGCTTTTTTAGGTCTGATATTAAATGCAACAACACCTGTACCCATAAAGGGTTCTACCCATCTTTCATATTGGATGTTATCAACATTCGATTTAATCCAATTTACAAGTTTTGTTTTTATACCTTGTGATTTTATTGGGGGCACAAAGGTTTTTTCTTTCACTATTTTCTCCTTTTTGCACCACTTGAAACAACTTTATCGAATAAATCAATTCTTCCTTTAAATTCCAGAAAATCCCAAATATTAGTGATTTTAACAGTTTCCCCATTTTTAATCATAGTAGCAAATCCATAATTCATCCAATATTCATCAAACCATTTTTCTCCAAGTTTGCTAAAAACGCCATTTCCTGATTTTAGATCTTCAATATTTTTAATTGAACCTATGTTTGCTGTATTCCCTGAACCCTGACTATCACTTGCAATTTTCCATTTAGGTGCTATAAAAAAGTCAAAATCTTTTATTACAGACATAATTGAATTTAAATTATCAATTGTTGTTACTTGTCTTTCACCAATTGGATCAAGCAAATCACCATATTTTTCTTTTATATCATTTACCTGAAATATTTCTGTTTCAGTAGAATCTTTGTCACTATCTGTTCTGGTATATATAATGCCTAAACAATAATGACCATTGTACTGATTATATGGAAATTGTATGTTTTTATCTTTGTCTCTTTCCTTAAAATAAGCTCCATGACTACCTAAAGTAAATCCAGCAGTATTTTTATTTCTACGAAAAGTAGTTTTTAAATCTAAGGCAAATTTTATTAATTGATTTTCTTTGCTAACAAAAGTTAAATCAGGATACCAGTTTTGATGTTCAGCCAACACTAAATTATACCCAATTTCATCAGCAAATCTTAAAATCTCAGGAAAGATATGAATCTCTAAGATTTTTGAAACAATCTTTGTATCCGAAGATATTGTATAGATATTTTTATAGATATCAATAAATCCTTTAATTGTCCAATCACCGTTTTTACTTGATATATATGATTTTAATTCTTCAACAAAATTTGATAAAGATGCTTCAAACTGTTTGGTAATGTCTTCCATTATTTATCCTTTTGTTCAATTGCTTTATTATGTGCCTTACATTTGTCTTTTAAAGGACAGGGAGTTTCATATTTTGTTGATAAACAAATTCCACTATTAAAAGTTAAATTATCTTCGGGTTCAATTTGTCGTTGATATACTAATCCTTGATAAAACCCGCATATTACTATAGTTTTTTCAATTTTTAAATTTTCATAAAAATAATCAAAACAATCATTAACTAATGTTAAGCAATTTGTATATGAGTCATTGACATACTGTGTGATATTATCAATAATGATTTCATTTCTAGACGCTCCAAGGCCATGATGCACGTAGGAAATTATTGAATTATCTTCATCAAACTTGCAATAACCAAGATTTCCATGTATGAATAATGTTCTATATTTTCTGAGAATTAAAAACCAATCATCATGTGCTTGAATAAGTAGTTTTTGCAACTCAATCGGAAATTTATCATCAATTATTTCTTTTTTAGCATTTGTAAATAATTTGCTAACTTTTTTTGGGCTGATACCTTGAACTTTGGGATAAAGAGAGTAAATTACATTTTTCAGACCATCTAATATTGAGTATAATTCACTTATTAGGCATTCAATTATTGCTGCATAACGTCGAGAATACTTTACTGATGAATACCCATGTTCTTTAAGTTCTTTTTGTTCAATATCAAATCCAGGTAATATATCTTGAGTTATATCAGCAAGTACTTTGAATTTTTCCTTATGATCAGAAATTGAATTCATCCCTAATATGTAATATTTATGATCTTCAGGTGAGTTATATTTAAAGTTTTTAAATTTTGTGAATGAATCCCACTTTTCTGGTAGGAAAGAAAGCTTGAAGCCATCATGTCCGATAACATTCCCCAACTTTGTCCTCCTCAAAAATATTTAAAAGATGATTAATCTTTGTCCGACTCTATGCTTTTTGCAGAAACCATAGGTGGTCCCGGTTTAAAGACCTTTTTGATCAAGGGAAGAATTCCGGTTTCTGCTTTTTCGATCTCGGTTTCGGCTTCTTTTAGCACACCCGCCCACATAGTGGCAAATCCGGGATGTTTTTCGAACATGATATGTATAGCCTTGTCATAAACATAAAGAACATGCAGTTTATCTCTGCCGGGTTTTTCTTTAAGGGAAGAAATGGTGGATTTTAAATTATCGATCATCTTGCGCTGATCATTGAGATCATTTTGTACAGCTTGGTTTCCCTTTGCAGAGATATTCATCTGTGTGTTCAAGTGGTTTTTTAATTGCGCATTTTCTTCGACATAGGATTTTATTTTCATGTTCATCCGGAGTCGACCCTGAATCCAGATCACAATGCATAATAAAACGCCAACACCCAATCCGATCAATAATGATGAAAATGAAAATGTATCCATAAGGCAATCCTTTCTATTTCGTAATAATCATATAAATGTACGAAATAATAGTAAATGATGTCAAGACGGAAACTTGCTTAACCCGAAGTTTTCTTCATCGCTTTTCCTGAATTGAAAAATCCAAGAATGATCAATCCACCGATCAGGATAAACGATACGATACACAAAGCCCAGCCAATCCCCAGCCAGTCGGCAAAAACTCCAAATAAAAGCGCAATTCCGGCCGTCATGATAGTCTTGATCAAAGATTGTACCGATAGTACAGAGCTAAGGATCTCGACAGGAACTTGATCTGCAACATATCCTGTTAAAATGGGTTTACGGATATTCTCGATGATATAGATCATAACGAATGATAACAGAGCGAGAACATGTAATCCTTGCTGATACAATAATCCGCTGAGCATTCCCGCAATAAATCCAACTAGAAGCGTAAGAGTAACAATATTTTTTCGGTTATTTTCTTCGAATTTTGAAGCAGATCGGGAAGCAAAGGACGTAATGAGATAAATAATAAAATAAAACACGCCGATGCTCAATCCGTTTTGCTGCTCACGATCAACATGCTGAAGAAGTGGAAGTAATATGGCAACCTGGATCATCAGAGGTTGAATATAGTCTTTTACAGCTTTCAAATAGGCCGAATGCAGTGCGGAGTGAGAGATAAGTTTAATAACGCGAACATCCTTCATGACGGTAAAAAAGGATGAAAATGTCGTCCTCATTGCCTGTCGTTTCGTTTCAGATAAAGGTTTTATTTTATCGAGCTCTTTGGGATATGAAAGAATGAGGATTATATTCAGAACATAGGGGAGGGTGGAGAAGAGGAAAATATTTTGATAATTTCCACCTGCAAAGATAATTATTCCTGCGATCAATGAGGATAGCGCCGCGCCGCGTTGTGACCAGGAACGCGTATGCCCGTAGTATGATATTTTTTGATCAGACCAGCCTTGCTGTTTCAGGTAATCCATGATCAGTCCTTTATGCGTACCCGATCGGAAAGCATCTCCGGCTCCAAAGAGAACGAAGGCAATAAGAAATAAAAAGAAATTGTGTGACAAATAAAATATGATGAATGAGGCAATGTAAGATAAAAATGAAATGATCAATGCCCGACGTCTGCCAAAAGTATCTGCTAACATACCCGAAGGGATTTCAAGAAGATTTATACTGATCTCACGGACGGCATAAAGCACTCCGATCTGGGTAAAAGATAAGCCTTGATCTACAAGAAAAAGAATAAAAAAGGCATCAAAGAAGCGGAGATTCCGCAAAAAACCGTAGGCGGAGAATTTGTAATATTGAAGATCCTTTTTAAATGCTGTCATAGTGCTTCTTGTATGTTCTTATTGAAAGATAGCATTTTATGGGACGAAATGGAAAATAATTGTACGGAACGGTTTAAAACCGTTCCGTTTTTTATTCAAGGTGAGTTATATAAAAATCCTTGACAAAGAAAAATTAAAGTGCTATACTTTATTAGTAATCGGAATGATTACTAATAAGGAAACAGAATGAAGACAGACACATACAGGAATACAAAACAGCGGACAAGGATACTTGAAGTCTTAAGTCAAACCGATTCTCATCCCACTGCTTCTTGGGTTTATGATGAATTAAAGCCTGAGTTTCCTTCATTGAGCTTGGGAACCGTTTATCGAAATCTTAAAATATTAGAAGAACAAGGCCTGTTAAATAAATTACATGCAGGATCAACATTTGATCGCTATGATGCAATAACTCATCCGCACGCACACTTTGTTTGCACAAATTGTGGTGCTTTATATGATATCAAAGATTTTGAATTCCCGGAAGTGATTGAAAAAGTAAATGCGCAAAGTCGACATCAAATAGAAAAGGTAAGTATCAATTATGTTGGACTTTGTGATAAATGTCTTGAAAAATCAAAGGAATCGGCTAAATAGTCGCATTCAAAAAAAAATAAAATAAAAAAAAGGAAAAACCATGGAAGAGCAAGTAAAAGAAGTCTACACCATGCCATTGATCGGCGATGATGCACCGGCGTTTGAAGCAAGTACAACTCAGGGACCGATTAAATTCCCTGAAGACTATAAAGGTAAGTGGGTTGTATTATTTTCTCACCCGGCAGACTTTACTCCGGTTTGCACAACCGAATTCATGACTTTTGCCAGTATGCAGGATGAATTTGAGGCATTAAACACTCAGTTGATCGGTTTATCCATCGACAGTCTGTATGCTCACATTGCATGGCTTCGGACGATTAAAGAAAAGATCAATTTTAAAGGAATGAAGGATATAGAAGTCACATTTCCTTTAATTGAAGACATTAGAATGAATGTGGCTAAAAAATATGGTATGGTCCAGCCGAATGCTTCCACAACGCAAGCAGTACGTGCCGTATTCGTGATCGACCCCAAAGCAAAAGTCCGTGCGGTTATTTACTATCCGTTGTCAAACGGACGCAATATGGACGAAATTAAACGCTTGATTCTGGCAATGCAGAAATCAGACAAAGACGGTGTAGCAACACCTGCCAACTGGCAACCCGGTGATGATGTGATTATACCTCCTCCCGGATCATGCGGTTCAGCTAAAGATCGCGTTGAATCAGAAGAAGAAGGTAAATATTGTCTGGATTGGTTCATGTGTCTGAAGAAAGACAAATAGTACAAGTTTAGTTTACTTATTTTGAAAAAGGCCGTCTCATGACGGTCTTTTTTAGTTATGTAAAAAAATTATAGTTTGGATATTATATACAATAAGCTATTTTATGAAACGATCGGTAGATAAACGGAAAGCAGTAATATTAAACAAAAGGAGTTCTATCATGCCGGATGAAATAAATCGTTCTGGGAGCACTTGGTTAAGAAGTCTGGTCAATGGTGTATTTGCTTGGTTCCTGGGATTTGTTGTCTATATGATTCCCGGTTTTATCATATCAATTAAGATGGGTTTTACTCTCGGTCCACAAAGCAATGATCCCGGGGCGGTCAGCGCAGAGATCAGTCAAACTATTTCAGAAATATATCAAAACAACTTTTGGCCAAGTGTCATTTTAATCGTTTTTACATGCCTGTTCATTGTCTGGCGTTCTCGGGTACTCATAAAAAAATACGGAGGGAATGGAATAAGAAACGGACTATTAGTATCGGCATTCTCTGTATGCTTTACATTGTTCATGCTTATGGGTGGTTTTGATTGGGTCTCAATTATCGAAATACTCTTATATGCAGGAACCGGATACTTGAGCGGGTTACTCTTTAAACCGGTTCAACAATCTTAGCGATTTACCGTATACTGGCGCGGGCGATCATTTTGATCTACTGAAAGCGTTGTTGAAGAAATAAAAACTTTCTTGATTTTCGTCTGAAAGATGCCTTATCTTTCCTTTACACAGGAAAAAGGGGTTAACATGAAAATCAATTTCAGAACATTCACATCCATTTTGCTATTTGGCACCGTATTCTCAGTTGCGATAGGTGCAGCGTTTTTCGGTATGAAAATATTTGATGTGGAAAGCCCGCTGTTCCAATTTGTATCATACGGTTTCATCGGTTCATTTGCTTTTGCACTTTTCAAAGCTCAGCGATATTATATTTTACTTGTAGTATTGGCCGGGTTATTTATTGGACTATACTATCTGACCGGAGCGCATTTTCTTGTCTCTCATATTTTTTACTATATGAGCATGTTACTCAGCATTTTTATTTATTCGATTTTGATCTTTGATCATCTCATAACGGCAAAATTCATTCGTCCACCCATTCTAGCAACGATAATTTCTATATTTTTTTGTCAGTAATACCTTTTTACTTTCCTTGATCTATTCAAGAAGTATTACTGGTACCATTGTCTTTAAGAACATGTTTCTTGGTCTGCTTATTGGCGTGGGTATCGGTATTGGGATTGAAATGGCATGTTTTCTTGTAAGGAAAGAGGTCGAAGAGACGAAAAATTGAAAAGGCGAAGAAATTGAAACATAATGTTGAGACGCAATATATTGCGTCTCTTTATTGTTATAGTGCAACTTCTTGACTTCTCATGAGTTAAACACTATATTAATCAGCTTTTTGATATTGGGGGTGTAAAGGTTTCGACAGGGCGGAAAGGTCGAAATGTAAGCGTGTCGTGGTGTTCAGGATCCCACGTTAATCAATCTGAAATTCTTTTTAAATGCAGACAATTATGCATACGCTGCTTAATTAATTAAGTAGCCGTCCACCCGCGCTTTGTTTGTGGGTACGGAGTGGGCGCCATTTCACAAACTCGCGTCATGTCTTGGTTGCGTACATGATGTTAAAAACTGCGACCTGGTTTGATCTATGCTTGGACCTTGAGGTAGATCGAATAAGAAAGCTCAACGTCCTACGCACGTAGAAAGCATCTTGGTCTCCGCTTTGGACCCGGGTTCGATTCCCGGCACCTCCACTAGCCTTCGCCAAGGTACAGCCTTCGTAGCTGAACTACTTCGGCGTAGTAGGCCTACGTCTAGCAGGCGTAGACTTGAAAGAAGGCTATTCGCCGAAGCTTAAGCGAAGGTGGAACCATATTTAATTCATCTGTTGGGGGACGGATCAATGAAATACATTTATATACTTCAAAGCAAAATAACACCTGAAAAGTATTATACCGGCATTACCAGTAATGTTAGTGAAAGACTTAAATACCATAATTATGGGCAATCGCCTTATACTGCAAAATTTAAACCATGGAAATTAGTTGTGCATATAGCCTTTTTAGATTTCAAAAAAGCATATGGATTTGAAAGATATCTCAAATCAGGTTCTGGACGTGCATTTTCAAGGAAACATTTAAGATAGAAGGGCGAAGTGTGCCCTTCGAAGTTCATTGTTAAATGAACGAAGAATGGGCAGGTTAACAATTTCAATTTTAAATCTCTTCGAGCTTCCAACCTTCGTCCCTTAATGGGACTACGGTATGGCGCAGCGCGTGGCAGGCCACAAATGTGATACTCATCACTGTTAAATATTATTCATGGAATTTCCATTATTTTTTAATACATTTGTTTATCTATTATGTCCATTTAAACTTCCAAAAGTAACAAGTGTATAAATGATAAATTTTGATATTTCAGGTAGAATGGTTTGGAAAAACTCAAAAATGAGCTATCAATTAGGTGTACACTCAATTCAGTGGCATGGGTACAATTCCATGCAGCAAGCGGTATCATCTGGAGTTTACTTAATTAAGTTGATTACTGATAATACGACCCATACACAGAAAATGGTTTTATTAAAGTAGAAAGGAGAATCTTATGAGAAAATCAATGGTTATCAGGATGCTCATAGTATCATTTTTACTCATATTATTGAACTCTAATGCTTTTGCATCAATTCTCATGGAGAACGGTAGCTATGGAGAAATATTTCCCGCAGAAAATGGGAATATGCATATTTTGATCAGAAATGATAATTCGTCTTACATGTATTATTCTTCAGAGGGGATAGTAAAAGATGTTCCGCTTGGTGTAAGTGACAGTTCCATCTTTTTTGAAACAGCTTTTTCTGATGGGGCAGGTGGTGTCTATGTTCTGTATAACAACACAGCAAATAAAACCTTGTATGCACAACGCTATAGCCCCAGCGGGGAAGCGCTTTGGGAAGCGCCGGGAATAATGGTTGATACTTATACCCATACTATAGAATTTGCAACGTCCGTATTGACACCCGCCGGTGATTTTATTGTGATCTATGATAATTATACTCCATTCATTATGCTCCCGTCAGGAGATTACGATGGCTACTTAAGAGCTATTTCCCCTGATGGCGTTGTTAGCAGTCCGGCTGGAGAGGGTGAGTTTTACCACGGCCGAAATATTGAGATACATAGTGATACAAACGCACTTTATACCAAAAGATGGGATGATTCCAATATTGCTCCAATCTTTAATTCTTTATATGAACCTGTTGATACTGCAAACTCAGGTATATTAGAGTTCGATTGTGATGGCCGTGGCTTTTTATTTGGAATAAGGCGAATTAAAGGAGCCTACGATACACTAGAGCTTCATCGTTTTGACGATCAACTGCATGCTTTATGGGAAACGCCTATCGTGTTTGATATAGGTTTGGGTAAGACATCATCAGATCCCGTCTATCCACGTCCTGAAATTATTGCAAATATCGATGGCGGTGTAACAGTCTATCCCGGTATTTATTTAAGTAATATAGACGTAGCTCGCATAGACTCTTCGGGAGAGTATCTTTACAGAGATTTAGATCTTGGTGAGATCCTTGCCGCCATTTCCACCTCCGATGGAGCTAATTTGTTTTTAGAGAATACTACACTAAGCGATGGCGAAACGGAAGTCGTTCGCTTAGTGAAAGTGTCAGTTAGTGGAGATATTGTTTTTTCTTCAATTCTCAGATATGGCCATATATGGTGGGAAGGGAGTATTATTGAAAATACCGATGGCAGCTATGCAACAACGATGGTATATGGTGATACGGTAGCTATAGACAAGGTTAGTTCTACCGGGGAAATATTGGTTGCCATAGAAGACACTAATTTCCCTATTCTTTTCTCAATGTCTCCAGCTTATCCAAATCCATTTAACCCCAGAACACAGATTGATTTTGAGCTTCCTGAGGCCGGAACGGTCATGATCCAGATCTACGATCTTTCCGGGCACTTAATAAAACAAGAGAATCTTGCGGGACGAGCCGGTGTTGTGAATTATACTTTTAATGCTTCACAGATGCCATCCGGAGTGTATTTAATAAAAGCACAGTGTGACGATCAGGTGGACTTTCAGAAAATCGTTCTGATTAAATAATCCTAATGCAAATTGTATCACATATTAAAGCATAAAGCCCGGGGATTTTTTCGGGTTCAAACTTGCGACAAACTCACGATAAAACTTGTGACATCGGTTTTTTAGAAATGAGTTGTAAAACACAAGGTAGGGAATTCGAGTGAGAATCTAACCCATGTCCGTTTTCTGTTTCGGGAAAATGTAGAGAATTAAACTTCTTTTGGTGTCTGGCAATCTGAATCATTTTTCCCTTACTTTCGAAAGAGCTATAAAAGTTTTCTGATTGATTTATGAACCAAAATAATCAATCAGAAATCTGCAATCCTTTACACCCTACACCCTAAACCTCTACACCTTTACATGGAGAACATCAAAAAACCCGTAAAAGCCGCATTGCTGGGTGACAGTGATTTATCGACTTCTTTTTTCATCTGATTGATATAAATCCGATATTTTTTGTAAAAGTCATAAGAGGGTCGGGGTCTATATACAAGATCATCCAATTCAAGATAGTTTATAATATTTTTAGTGGTGGTTGGTTTGACAAAGATCTCTTTAGTGGGTCTGTAATAGGCTCCAAAAGCCGTGACCAAGGTCCACTTCGCCAGTTTAACCTGTCCCAATATCTCCACCATGGTCTCAAACCCCAGTTTTTCATTACCATGCAAAAATTCCCTAAGTGCATCGGATAATACCTCTTTTTCATCCATCTCAAGAGATTTTACATAATCTCTGAACTTTGGTTTTTCAAATAGAGAGACCATGGATGATTTGCTAATGATCTCGATCATTTTATCGATAATGAATTGTGGACTATCAAATTTATATTCCTCGAAACTTTCTTGAGCGAGAGTGACCATTTTATTCATTCTATGTTTTTTGCCGATCTCCACCATTTCTGGAGAATTAAAACCCTGAGGATATCTTGCAAGGAACTCATGCTCAAGTTGTTCTAATCTTTCAATATTCATTTCTGATCCTTTTATTATATGAAAAGATACGATCAATAATTTTTAAGCACTATAAAAAAAGGCAGTTGAGTCAACTGCCTTCAGGGAAATTCTATGGAAATAATTTATGTTCTCATTTGCTTTTTACAGATATCCGCAGCTTTGATGAGCGGGTAAGCGGCGGGTGATGCCGTCAGCATGGGTTGAGTACCGATCTGTGCTACCAGAAGGTCGTTCAAGGTCATACGACTCTGGATGGCAAAACCGATCACGTTGATCAATTCACCAACGCTTTTTCCGCCATAAGCGGCTCCACCGAGGATTACTCCCGAGCATTTCTGTACAACAAGTTTAACAATTTGTTTTGATGTGTCACTTAATGAACCGGGATGACGGTCGATGCCGGCAAACATACTGGTCACATATTCAAAGTTCTCATTTTTTGCTACAGTTTCAGTCAATCCGGCAACGGCGTATGCTTTGTCTCCGACGCAGGTTGAGTAGATGCCGATCGTCCCACGAAAGGTATTGGTCGTTGAAAGACTATAGAGGTTAAATGCGGCAACACGTGCCTCAGCACATGCTGTTGAAGCCAACATGATCTTACTGATCTTACCGGTGGCAAAGTCATGTTTTTCTGCGCAATCGCCGGCCGCATAAACATCTTTAACTGCGGTGCGAAGGTAACGGTCAACCTTAATAAATCCCGCTTCGTTAAGTTCTAAGCCGCTTTCCTTTGCTAAGCTGGTGTTGGGTTTGTATCCGATAGAAAGAATAACAGCATCGGCTTCAAGTTCGGTACCGTTTGTTAAAAGAACAGAAGAAACAGCGCCGTCGCCTTTGATCTCTTTAACTTTAGTGCTTGTTATGACCTTTACGCCGCGCGCCTTTAGATCTTCTTCGGCAATATCAGAGAATTCGGGATCAAAAGCTGTACCCATAATTTTAGGCAAAACTTCAACCAGGGTGACATCTATTCCTTTTTTATTGAATTCATCTGAGAATTCAACGCCGATGAATCCTGCGCCAACAACAACTACTTTTTTGAAATCGTTCATCTTTTCGACGATAACGTCAAGATAATCTTTGTTCTTGGGAACAGTGTAAACGTTTTTAAGCTCTTGTCCCTTTATTGAGGCGGGAACAAAAGGAAGCGAACCGGTTCCAAAGATCATTTTTTCATACGAAATGTCTTTACCTGATTTTGTTTTACAGGTCTTAGCATCCGTATCGACAGATAAAACCTCGTCGATAAGAATATTAACGCCCAGTTTTTCAAGTCCGGCATCCGGTAAAATATTTTTATCTGTAGTACCGATGGTACCAAAGATATATGGGATCCCACAGGGGATCATTACTTTTACTTCCTTGCGAATGATTGTGACGTCTTTCTCTGGGAAATTTGATTTAGCTGTCATTGCCGCAACCAAGCCGGCAGCACTACCACCAATGACCAATACGTCTGTTTTCATTTCGAACTCCTATTATAAAATATTATTGAAAAAGAACATCAATATTAGCAAATGCCAATAATAAAACAAAGAAATTAAAAAAATATTTTTCAATTACCGCTAATCTTATAAATTGTGTATATTTACAACTCATTCTTGCTGAAAGGTGCGGAATTTTTAAAAAAGAGGAAAAACGTATGAAACGACTGATGAGCTTGATCGCTATCGTAACTTTGTTGTTGTCTGTTGCTCTTGCCGGTGAAATGGACAAATCAAAGCAAATACCGACACGCGATAAGATCGAAGAACAATATCGCTGGAACTTAGCGGATATTTATCCAACTACTGATGCATGGGAAAAAGATTATTCTTATGTAGAAAGTAATATTGATCACTTAAAAAAATATAAGGGTAAACTTGCAAAGAGTAAAAACCTTGAAAAGTGTTTGAAGGAATCCGAAGAGCTTGAAAGAAAATTGGATATGCTCTTTGTTTCCGCCCATCTTTTAAAAGATCAGGATACAAAGAACTCGACCAGTCAAGCCTTGGCAAGTAGAATAGCCAGCTTGAATCAAAAGTTCTATCAAGAACGTGCCTTCTTATGGCCTGAGATCCAAGAGATCCCAACAAAGAAATTAAGTCAGCTTGTAGATCAATCTGATCATCTAAAAGAATATAAACACGCATTTGATGATATGGTTCGTCAAAAAGAACATATTTTAAGTGAACGTGAAGAAGAATTGCTTTCAATGGCCAGTAACATGGCACGCGAATTCAGTGGCATCCGTGAAGCTTTGACCCAAGCTGATATTGTGTTCCCCCAGGTCAAAGATGAAGACGGCGATATGATCGAATTATCATATAGCCGTTATTATGGTCTTCTGCTTTCATCTGATCCCGAAGTTCGTCGCGGTGCATTCAAAGGCATGTACGGCACCTTTGATAAATTCAAAAACACATCAGCCGCCGCTTATCGTGGTTCTGTAAAACAAGATATCTTTTTCGCTGAAGCAAGAGGATATGATTCATGTATAGAAATGGCATTGGATGGTGATAATGTACCGGTTGAGGTTTATGATAATCTGATCGCTACGGTCCACGAATATATGGAGCCATTGCATCGCTATATGAATTTACGCAAAAAGATCATGGGCATGGATGAGCTTCATTTATATGATACCAGTGTTCCCATTACCGCTGAATCGGAAGTTAAATATACTTATGAAGAGGCTGTAGATGTCATCCTTAAAGCTCTTGAAGTGATGGGACCCGAATATCAGGCAAATGCAAAAATGGCTTTGACTTCACGTTGGGTAGATGTTTATGAAACAAGAAATAAACGCTCAGGTGCCTATTCATGGGGAGCATATGATGTTCACCCCTATATGCTAATGAATTTCAATGGAACACGTAACAACGTTTTCACACTTATTCACGAACTGGGACATTCTTTACATAGCTTTTACACAAACAAAAATCAACCGTATCCAACGGCCAATTATTCTTTGTTTGTTGCCGAAGTTGCTTCAACATTCAATGAAAACCTTTTGATGAACTATATGCTCCAAACAATGGAAGATAAGAACGAAAAACTTTCCTTGCTTGATCAATGGGCAGATAATCTTCAGGGAACATTGTATACTCAAGTTCTTTTTGCTGAATTTGAACGCGAAGCGCACAGTCTGGCTGAACAAGGTGTTCCGCTGACGGTCGAATCTTTAAGCGATACCTATATGAATATCTTGAAATCATATTATGATGATGTCTTGACCATTGATGATGAATACGAACTGACTTGGAGCCGTATCCCGCATTTCTACCGTCAATTCTATGTCTATAAATATGCTACCAGTATCTGTGCGTCAACAGATCTAAGCAAAAAAGTCATCGATGGAAAAGAAGGTGCCCTTGAAAAATACATGACATTCTTGGGAAGCGGATCCAATGATTATCCCATTGAATTATTGAAAAAAGCAGGTGTTGATATGTCTACACCGGAACCGATCGCAAGCACACTTCAATTATTTGATGATATCATTACACAAATGGAAGAACTGGTCGAAGAATAATTCTTTCGGAGAATCAGTTTAGATATATTAAATTAATTCCTGCGGACTTGTATCGCAGGAATTTTTTTATCATAACATGAAAGGAATAGAATGAAAAAGTTACTAATGATCTCATTCGTTTCAATGTTTGCTATTTTTGCTTTTTCAGAAGATGATGTAGCTACAAAATGGAAAAATGGGGGACAGGGGGCTTTACAATTCTCACAAGCATCATTCAGTAATTGGACGGTCGGAGGTGTCAATGCATTGTCGCTAAATGCCTTCCTAACGTATTCTGCTAATTATAAGAATGAAAAATTATCTTGGGATAATAATCTGGATCTTGGGTATGGTCTTCAAATAAGTGATGGTGTTTCTCAAAAGACAGACGATAA
>CAYNBL010000038.1:0-18873 GCA_964395205.1 uncultured bacterium
CCTATGTTAGACAAGCTTGCTCAGTTCAATCCTGAATTGTTCAAGGTGTATTTCGAGTGGGTGTTAGCAAAAGAGGGTTTTGGAAAAATTGATAAAGAAAGGATAATAAACGAATATCAAGAAATCGAATATTCAAATACAAACAGTAAAAGCGTATTAGGTTCAATGAATGACCTTACTTTTCACTACAAATATCTTATTTTGTCTGAAGGAGGCATCCATAGTAATGCTATACCCAACATCATTAATAAACTGAATCGTATGCCAATGGGAGCTATTGAATATCGCTTCCCAATTGAGGTATTAAAGGCAAACACCAGATAGCAAAACGCTGCGCCTGACCGCTATTTAGCTACCGCGGATGAGCATTGGCAGTTAAATACCAATAATCTAAAGGAGTATTGGGAATGGATGATTACGAGAAATATGTCGAAGATCGTAAAACGAAAAGAGATGCGAATAAGCGCTTATTAAGTAATTTTAAGACGTGGTTGAAATCTTCCGGTCTGTCAAAAAAAACGATAGATAATCATCTTTCTAATATTGATTTTTACTTAAACAAATATCTGCTTTATCAGGACAATACTAACGAAAAAAAATACGGTGTTGATGCTGTAGATATGTTTCTTGGATATTGGTTCATAAAAAAAGCGATGTGGTCTACCCAATCAAGCATTAAAAACAACGCAGCCAGTTTCAAAAAGTTTTATACCTTCATGTACGAAAAGGGTTTAATAGATAAAGATGATTTGGCTGACCTAAAAAAAACAATAAAAGAAGGTATGCCTGAATGGTTGACTACCCTGAAGCGCTACGATGATCCATCAGTTGAAGATATTTGGTTGTAGAACAACAAGCATCCAACAAGGCAAATGCGTAAGGAAACTGGAAAGATGGAGAATTGACAGTTGATCCATCTTCGCTCCTCATTACAATCAGGCTTCAGTCTTCGCCCAAGGGCTTCTTCGAGGCTGGACAAGCAATGGACAATTGAAAGTGAAATTTGTGTCCTCAAAAATATATAGTATTTAAAATGCTTTAAACTTCTTTGTATCTTCTTTTTCTTTGTGATCTTTGTGAGAGATTTTCAACTTTTCGACCTTTTATTAACAGGAGACATCGACTTATGAACTTATGGAACCTGGGTTCATTAAAAACTAAAGCTTTTCTACTTCTGCTTTTTCTATGCATATCCTCTGCCTTTTCCCAAACTACTTTAAATCAAAAAATCGGCCAAATGGTGATGGCTGGCTTCTATCCCGGTTCAAATTTTGAAGATACCCTCTATTATGATATTGAGCACCGGAATCTTGGCGGGGTGATCCTGATGGGTTATAATTTGGATAATCCCACACAAATTGCCCATTTAACCGCTTCATTACAAGATTCGGCAAGCACGCCTTTGTTCATTGCTACGGATCAGGAAGGCGGCATTGTCGCCCGACTGGATGAAAGAAATGGTTACGCCCTGACGGATAGAGCTCTCACATTGGGAAATATTAACAATGAAGATACAACCCGGGCGCAAGCGGCGCTTATGGCAGGATGGCTGCATGAAACCGGCATCAACACCAATCTTGCTCCCGTAGCTGATGTGAATGTGAATCCGACGTCACCGGCGATCGGGTACTACGAACGGAGTTTCTCGGCAGATCCTTATATTGTCGCGAATCATTGCCGTTGGTTCTACTCGGAATTCAAGGACCGGGATATTATCTCAGCCCTAAAACATTTTCCGGGTCACGGATCGGCTATAGGTGATTCCCATGACGGTTTTACCGACATTACGGACACCTGGTCGGAATCCGAACTTATTCCCTACACTGAGCTTATTCAATCGGGATATAACGATATGATCATGACAGGTCATCTTTATAATGCACAACTTGATTCAATTTACCCGGCAACACTTTCAGAAGCGACTTTAACCGGCATTCTTCGTGACAGTCTGGGGTTTGAAGGAGTGATCATCAGCGACGCCATGGGGATGCGCGCAATCAGTAATAATTATAGTTTCACTGAATCCGTGGTTCAAGCCATTCATGCGGGTGTGGATATTTTGCTTTATACCAGTAACGAAAAATACGAAAGATCTATCGTAAAACAGATCGTCAGAGTTGTCACTACCGCGATCGATTCCGGTGTGATCAGCGAAGCACGGATCGATGAGTCCTATGATCGCATTATGGCATTAAAAATTGAGACCAATACCGCCATCGCAGCAACCCGGCCATGGATCGCGGACACCTTTGAATTGCATGCATACCCAAATCCTTTCAACTCAAGCACAACGATCTCTTTTACGATCAGGGATAATTCACACAGGATCGTTCCACTTAGCATTTATTCGATCGCCGGACAATTAGTAGATCGCCGATTCATTGAAGTGAATGGTCCGGGTGATTACGGTGTAATCTGGAACGCGACAAATATTCATGGAGATCATGTACCTTCGGGAACATATATTTATTCTTTTTCGTATGATAATAACTTATTTAGTAGTAAAATTACCTTAATTAAGTAATTAATCTTGAGGTGCTTATGAAAAAGAGACACATACAATTCTTTCTTATGGGTATATTCAGCTTACTCATTCTTTCTTCCTGCAACGTACAACCAGTTGCCGAAGAAACTTTCTATTTAAAATATCATATGACCGGTGGATTTTTCGGGATGAGTAGAAAGCTGGAAATATTCGAAAACCGGGATGTCATCTATCGTGACCATGAATACAGTTTTAAAACACAAATTGATGAAGCAAATCTTTTAGACATCTATCAGGCAATTATGAACAATAATTTTCTGGGATTGAATACAGAATACCGCCCCTATATGGGCGCTGATGATTTCATATACAACATCACTTACGTTTCCCAGACCGATTCACAATCCGTGACGACCAGTGGCGGTGCACTAAGTTCTGCCATTGGCCTCTGGAAACAAAGATTCCAAAACGTCTCTCAAGCTATTAACGATTATAAATCCACGATCGACATGGATATGGATTCCGGTTATGTCATAGTTTTGCGTGAGTATCATCTAGTCCAATGGCCGTATTCCGGAGTATTTAAATTATCCGACCATTGCGATTCCGCAGAAGTGATCAGCAGTGATATATATAATTTTGTCAGGGATTACGATGATGATTCTGATCACTATCAATATTTTGAAAATGATACGATCTATAGCATTTACACTTCGGGAAATAACGCTATAAATGTTTATTATCCCGGACTCGGAATCCGATGGCCATTTGAAACACCCCTATCCCAGATCATGGATGGAGGATTGGGTCTTTACGGGGATGACTATCTGTGGCTAGAAGATACCCTCGACAATGATCTTCATCATAGTTATTTTTATGATACGGCCACGGGTGAAAACGCCCGTGCTTATCAATTGTGGTTGAGACAGGGTAATTTATTTGAATAGGTAACATAATGAAAAATATAATTTTACTTCTAGCTCTAATGAGTTCTTTATTCATTTCTTGCTTCCAACCCGAAGATGAGATCATTTCAGATGGAACTCAAAAGCTGGTTATAGAAAATGCGTTCTTTAGAAATACACTTACCGGCTGCAAGATCGAATTTGATTATTATGTTACCGAGGATACCTGTAATATTGGAGGTTACGGTATTGACTGGCAGGATGGCGGTGCAAGTCATATTGATTATTATATGATGATCCAGATCATAC
This sequence comes from uncultured bacterium, assembly GCA_964395205.1. Classification (GTDB taxonomy): domain Bacteria; phylum Fidelibacterota; class Fidelibacteria; order Fidelibacterales; family Fidelibacteraceae; genus M50B103. Next base: position 3,700 of record CAYNBL010000038.1, read on the forward strand.
CGGGAGTAAGATATACTATGAAGGATGAATTTAGACAATGGGCTATTCTGCCTCCTATTGTGGGAATGCATGGTTACCCCCTACATGAAAACGACACCTTTACATTATTGCAAGTTAGTGATACACTGCAAGCTCGATAAAACACTTATATATCTCAAACTTAGAATAAGAGTCTCTTCGACCATCCGGCAGGCCTCCTTCGGAGGCGCTAGTCCGGAAGGTCTTCCTCCTCACCTGTCACGACGAGTCACGCGTCACGCCTGCCCACCGCCCCGATCCCGATGCTTCGGAACGGGGTAACGAAGGTGGAAAAAATCCTTTGCCATTCTACTCTTTTATCTCTAACATTTACCACCAAATGTAATTAATTCCTAAAAAGGAGAAAGAAAATGAAACGTCTCATTAGCATTTCGTGTGTGATTCTTGGATTGGTATTTTTGTTAACAGGATGCGGGCAATCCGACAAACTGCAATATGAAGCAGATATGGACCTGTTAATCAAAAGTGAGGTTGAAACGGCCGTCTCTATGCTTAAAGCGGTCGATGCAAGGCGCCTGACAGGTGACATAAATCTGGATGAAGCCAAAGAAGCCGGTGCTTTTTTGCTACGTGAACTTCGCTACGGAGAAAATGGGTATTTCTGGGCCGATACCAAAGAAGGTGTCAATGTAGTTCTTTATGGCCGTAAAGATGTCGAAGGCCGGAATCGCCTTGAGGATAAAGATCCCAACGGCATTTGTTACGTAAAGGAATTCATTAAACTGGCAGACGCCGGTGGTGGGTATTTGGACTACTCTTTTACAAAACTTGGAGAGCCCAAACCTCAACCCAAACGATCATATGTCATGCTTTTCGAACCATTCGGATGGGTCGTCGGCAGTGGATATTATAATAAGTAAGTAGCAACCGGTAAATAGTGAACGGAAATCGGTAATCTGCAGTTGATGGTTGATAGCTACCTTTATGTACGATGGAAAAGATTGGAAGTGGATCACTCACGCCAATTTGAATCCAATGAAAAATGATCGCAAAAAAGAATAATCTTCAAGCTTAACTTTATTTCACAAAGGGCAGGCATCTCTCCTGCCCTTTTCTCTATATAGCATCTTCTTCTCCTTTTTCCTTACTAATTTTCGCTCTTCGACCTTGGGCAGTTCACTTTCCATCTTCGTAATGGACAAGCCGATAACTCCAACCGAAAGGTCATTGTTTCTATTTTTTTCTTTGCATATATATCATTTCCCCCTATTTTAAAACCAACAGGAGGGATTAAGGGCGTTCGGCAGTGTTCTCTGCCGTTATTCTCTGATCCAAGACATCGCGGGAACTAAACAAAAAAAGGAGTTCGGTATGCTTATCGATATCATTTTACCGTTGACCCTCGTATTTATTATGTTCAGTTTGGGATTGGGATTGACCCTGAACGACTTCAGGAACGTATTTCTTCAACCCAAAGCTTTTGCTATTGGAATTCTTAACCAAATGATCTTTTTACCATTGGTCGCTTTTGGGATCATCGCCTTATTCGGGATCAAAGGCGAATTGGCTGTAGGACTCATGATCCTATCCTCGTGCCCGGGTGGTGTAACGTCCAATATCCTAACGAAACTGGCAAAGGGCGATACCGCTCTATCGATCTCGTATACAGCAGTTGTCTCTGTGGTCACCGTCATTTCACTACCATTGATCGCAGCATTTTCGTTAAATTACTTTATGGGTGCGGATGCGCCTCCCATGAACATTCTGACACTTGGTTTGACCATGTTCTTGATCACCGTGATCCCCGTGGGAATCGGACTATGGATCCATGCTAAAGCAACGAAATTCACTACTTCATTTGAACCCATTGCCAGTAAGATCTCCGCAGCTCTATTTGCTTTGATCGTAGTCGCTGCTTTGATCAGCGAATGGCAAACTTTTGTTGCTAATGTCAAGATCCTGGGTCCTGCCATCATAGCACTGATCGTCGTCATGCTCTTGATCGGATATTTTTCTTCGAAGATGTTCAAAATGAAAGAACCGCAAGCCGTCTCTGTAGCCATTGCCACCGGAATTCAAAATGCTACGCTGGGTATTGCTCTTGGAAATATTATTCTTCCGACTGCTGAAGGTCTTTCGATCTTTTCATTGCCATCGGGTGTTTACGGCATCCTGATGTACATAGTTGTTCTGCCGATCGTATTTTTGTATGTGAAGTTGATCTGGAAAAGACGTAAAGCGTAACGTGTAACGTGTAACGCATTGTAAATCGTTTTACGTGAATCGTATAAGAGATTATTAAATATAAAGGGACTCGAATAGAGTCCTTTTTTTGTGGCAATAGAAAAAGAAATGGTCGCGACCTCCATGAACATGGAATAATGAACAATAGAGCATTCGAACATTCGAAGTTTAATTCAAATATCGACGTTCCTTGTTCGATGTTCATTATTCATTTCTCCCCCTCTCCCTCACTAGTTTTTCCACAAGAAAAGCAAAAACCGCCAATGGCGGTTTTGATGCGGGGACAACGGCGGTCTTATAGAACACTTATAACGTTTAGGTTTAAGTTGGGTAACGGTTAATATTTTGACCTTCTCCCCAAAACAGGATAATCCCACATGTTAGCACACATATTCGCAATAGAACCACGCATTATCCCGATATTGCAATATTATTGCTTTTGTTAAATTCCTGTATTATTATTGTCATAACTAGTAATTGGAGATAAAGTGAAAACAACTAATATTATATTCACAGCAATACTCCTTTTACTTTTCACGTTGAATAATTGTAATGCCCCTATTAACAGCAATGAGAGTGATAAAATATACACCTATCCAAATATTGGTGATACGTTTACTATAATTAATACAAAGACCCATCAAGTTGATAAAGAGGTAAAAATGGATTTAAATGATAGCCTCCACTTGTATGGATGGTGTCTTTCTGCTGATGAAAACCATTTAATATTTGCAGGGTTTAATACCAACGAATCAGAAGATTCAATTTACATTGTTAATTATAATATTATTCAGGATACTATAGAAAGTATCTTTAATACAGGAATACAAGAACTAGCAGCCCCTAGATTAGGTACTGCCTATTTAGAAAATTGTGATAGCAAATTTTATCTATATACTCATAAAGCCGGATTGTATGTAATTGATTATTATACTGAAGATGTCAGCTTAATATCTTCAGAAATAGGTGTTGGTAAGTATTTTTACACGTTAGAAGATTCACCATGGACAATTATTAAAAAATATGTTGCTAGAACGGGAGGTATAAGTTATGCAGAACTTGAGTTTTATGTTAATAATTCAATGTTATCTGATACAGCATTTGTACTAAACAAAAATGGTATTGATAGCATAGATGTAATGGATTTAACATACTCTTCAGAGCAAAATAAGATATTTATTACATATTTATTATCTAATGGAAGATCAAGAGATATAAGTGCAAATTTTGGATCTTATAATTTAGAAACTCTAGAATTTTCAAAAGGTGAATTCACACTTCCATGGAGCACAAACGCCTATTCAATATCATATTCCGAATCACGTAATGAATGTTATTTGGTTGGCGAACAGGACAAAGTATATGTAATTGATGTATCAAACGAAAATTATAGTATAAAAGAGCTTATCGAGTTGCCTGGAAAAACAACAGGCCCCACAAAATCTATCATTCTGTCTGATGAGAATATCGCATACTTTGGATGTACAAGAGACAATCTTGTTTATGTATGCAATTTAAATACAAAGGAAATTATAAATTCTTTTTATGTAGAAAGACCTTATTATTTTATTTTAGTTAAACGTAAATAGCACTGCTAAATATTGAAATAGAAATTAATCTATTTAACCTTCTCCCCCAAAACAAAACAGTCCTACATGTCAGCATACTTATTAGCAATAAAATCCCACACAAATAAAAAAACACCCGTTGAACCAAGGGTTTGGTGCGGGTGTAAATAAAGCGGGGACAACGGCGGTCGGAACGAACTCTTATAACGTTTAGCATTAAATTGGATACTGAATGATTACCAGTTACTAGTGGCTATTTCAGAAGTACCATCTTTTTACTTTTAACAAATTCCCCTGCCACCATGCGGTAGATATATACGCCACTGGGCAATGACTTGCCGTTTTGGTCTTTGCCGTTCCAGGTAAATTCGTGTATTCCTGAGAGTTGATCTTGGAAGTCCCAAGATCTTATGAGTTTGCCTTGAATATTATAAATCAAAAAGGATACATCGTTAGTTTTGGGCAACATATATGAGAAATGCGTTCCTGCGTTGAATGGATTGGGATAATTTGAGCTCAGTATATAACCAGTTATTTCAGGTGCGTCATTTTCATCATTTGAGCTGGTATCAGCAAAACAATATGCAATGAGTCCAAGCACATTTGCCACGATCAATGTCCCATTACTTAATTCTGCGATATCCATTGCATTGCCTCCGTCATTCGCATGAGCCAAAGAATGAAAGGTCGTATCATAACTGTATGCTCTGATACCATCTCCTCCATTTGCTAGAAACAATATTCCATCAGTATTTTCATAGATCCTCATCGCTTTACCACCATCATCGATATGATCTAATAAATTAAATTGATCACTATACATGTATGCTTTCAATCCTACATCACTGTTGGCAGTCAGGATAGTTCCATTGTCCAAAATATGTACATCTCTGACATAATCCCCTGTACTTTTTCTAACACTATGATAACTCCCTAATCTAATTCCATCACTTCCGCAAGCGATTATTGTATTGTCCTGATCACGAGTATCCCAAGCACTTATTCTCCCCCGTGATCCATCATATGGATCTGAGGGGTTAGAACAACCATACAGAACTTCTGATAAACTGTCACCATTCCATATTTGTACAAAGGCAGCTCCATATTCATATATACGGGGTCTCATTGTATCTTCCCATTTGGTATATCGAACAATAGCCAATTCATTATTGCTTTTCAATTTCACTCTTTTAATTTCATCGTTATATATGAGTGAAGAACCACCGCTTTTTTCCATTTCCATATTATAAATACAGGTCAAGCTATCACTTTCGAAAGAATAGATACGCAAACCATCACCATTGTTTGCCAGAAAAACCGTCTGTCCATAGGGAGTAACTGCAATATCCAGTGCCGTCCCGTCATCATTTACGCTGGTAAGTTCCGTAAATCCACTTACTATGTTAAAAGAATAGACAGACAACCCTTCATTACTCCTTGCTACAAATATCCTATTGAAATTATCTACTGCGATAGCTACTGTAGTACCACAAGTATCAATCTGTCCAAGTTTAGTAAAAGCATATTGCTCTTCATTGGCACTTAGGATCAAAATGGAAATAATAAGTGTGATAATAATTCGTTTCATAATAATTTCTCAAAATAGTTTTCTCAAACCCCAAAATAACTACTACCCATCCCCGTGTAATGTGTAAATGTATATAAAATATTAAGATTATATTTTGTTAATAGCAAGAAAGAAGTCAATGAATGAATGAATGATGGATACGGAACAGGCGTGCCTGTTCCCTACACCTCCTTGATCTCAGAACATCGAACATTCGAACACCGAACAATCGAAGTTAATTGTCAATTGTCCTTTGCCTGCCCAGCGCCGTGCCATGCCGAAGGTCTACTGCGCCGAAGTAGCTCGGCTACGAAGGCTGTGCTTCAGCGAAGGCTGGTAGCCCCAATCCATCGGGGCGAAGTTGGGTCAATTGTCAATTGATTAAGCCGAACTCTTTTTACGTTTAGGTTTAAGTTGGGTGAGGAGTGATTATTTGATCAGTAGCATCTTCCTTGAATTTATCCCATGACTACTCTCAAGTCGACTAATATAAATTCCAGAGCTATACTTTGAAGCATCCCATTTTACTATGTATGCTCCGGCCTGATGATACTCATCAAAGAGAGTTTCGACTAGGTGGCCAGTTACATCATAGATACTCAGTTTTACATTAGAATCTTCCGGTATTTCATAGCTGATGGTTGTAGTTGGGTTGAAGGGGTTGGGGTAGTTCGCTTCAAGAGAATAATTTACAGCGATCGGATCTCCGATAGAACTTAATCCCAGACCGGCTGCCGTGGTCGTCTGTGTGTATGCGCGGCCGCTTTCAATAATACCTTCTCCCGGATCAAGACTACATGAACTAACATAGTAGTAATAGCCATGACCCAATTCGCAATCACGGTCGGAATATGAATTAACGATGCTATCGTCCACACTACATTCAAAGATCAATTGATATTCCGCATTCTGGAGATCTTCAGCCCGATAAATACGATAACCATGAAAGTTAGGATCAGTGGCCGGATTATCGGCCCATACCAATTCAACTCGATCTACCTGAGATAAAATGTCAAAGCTTTGGGGTGGTGGTGGCGGAAGCGGAATCCCAAAATTACTGTCATAATTTTGCTTCGCCTGATAAAACGTTTTAATGATCGAATCTTTTCCGGTATAGACCCACATGTCTTTATATATGTCCATGGAATCGGCATCCGTAGCGACCGATTCGGGATCACTATAAACCGGCGGGAGTGGAAGCAGCAGATCCAGCGTATCTCCCTGATAAGCTTTATACCAGTTTTGTCCGACCTCTTTGGCTTTTTCTCGTGACAATCCCGATACACCCTCACAAATTACGATCTTGACAGCTTCCCCGTGGGGGATTTCGTAGGAACCGAAACTCATATAACTATTAGTACCAGCCATATGATCAATTACTGAATACGGTGATAATCGATCGGCAATCTTATGTCCGGCATAAACATCCTGGGCCGTATCTATTTGTCCGAGTCCCTGATAATTATCGTTTAATAATGTCCATACTTGCTGATCTGCTCCTTCAGCGGGCACATCATCACCGATATACCAGCCCATACGTACTTTGCTTTTATCGTTCGCTTCGTTATCATTTGACTGGTCACTATGCAATACGGCTGTTCCTGCAAATTGCGGACAACGGATTCGTGCTTCGTCCAATGGTGCTTCGTCAGGCAACACGGGAACACCTACATTGTCGTAGGTCAACGTGATATCACGTGTTTGGGCTTGTCCCATCCATGTATAAAAATAGGGAAGATCAGGATCATCAGTCATGGGCGTATGATGCACCCACTGGTGGGCACCCCAGCTTCCCTGTACGAGATTATTTACATTATAAACCTCTTCGGATGTGCAATAACGTGATATCATACCGAAATAGAAATCATGGATACTTCCACTGATCTCCAGACTGTCATCGTCGTCAATATTGCCCGTATTTTCAAATGTATACTCAATGATGTTATAATTATCATGTCCCAAACGGCTAAAAGCATAAACTTTTCGGGTCATCGTCACGCCCATACCGGTTCTTACCACGTTCGTGACAACTCGGTCAGCCGGAAATTCGGAAGCACTATGCAGATCGGTGATCACTTCATCTTCAGAAGTTTGAACAGCACCATCTACCCTGATCGCGCATGCCGGATAGCGTGTTGTCTGAGTCAATGATTGAGGAATAATTTGAGAAACACCGGCACCAGTTGAAAATTTGACTGATTTATAATCAAGCACAACACCATCAGCTCCCGTAAAATTCTTACAGGCCATAAACTGGCGGTCAATAACAAAATTGTCTGTTCTGTCATACCATGCGGGCCATTGCAAGCCTTCATAGATGCCCCTGTTGGCATCCCAACCTCGCTCGGCACCCCAGGCATCAACATTAGAATTCAGTGAACCAACTCTGATCCAGGTTCTTGTATTAGAGGGAATGGCAGAATAAATTAGTCCTATCAATAAGACAAAAATTATGATGATCCTGTTAATTGTTTTCATTCTTTTACCTCAGGTTACTCTTTATTATTGCAGCTGTATTTTCTCAATGAATATTCTTTCAATTGATCAACATCCAACATTTATTGCTTCATCGACCCCCACAACCACCCTATGTAATGTTTTTATGTTTGTAAAATGTAAAGTTATAATTTGACAAAATCAAGAAGTATTAGAAGAAAGGTTAGAGGATAAGCGGTTTAGGGATTTATGCTTGCTCTCACCTTTTAGCTTTTTGGCACAAAAAGCAAAAACCGCCAATGGCGGTTTTAATGCGGGGACAACGGCGGTCTTATAGAACACTTATTACGTTTAGGTTTAAGTTGAGAGAAGGTGGTGGCGTATGATGAACTATGATTGAAAGACTGTTTACACAAAATTATGCATACCCACTTTTGAGAAGCTATTTGGGCATATTTTGAATAGAATATATCTTGTGAATAATTTAAGTTTACTCTAATTTAAATTAATACTCAGTAATTTTCAAAAGGTGCTTTATGAAAAAGAAAATAGCAATTTCATTAATGATAGTCATGTTATTTCTTATTGTCTTTTCATGTGATATTCTAAAACCACCTAGCGACACTATAGATTACTATCCGTTGCAGATTGGAAATGAGTGGCATTATTATAGCCCATTTGCTTACCGTTTTTACTCTGACACAACTGTATTCAGAGTAGATTCAACTAAAAATGTTAATGGGAAAATATATTTTGTCATTAACACATTTGAACCAATATCCAATACACATTATGCTCAAGTATGCTACAGAGAAGAAGAGGGTATACTTTATCAACTAATTAATAATGAAGATTATGTCTCGATTGATTTTAACAATCAAGTAGGTGAAATATGGCAACGTTCACCATATTTAATTTATAATAAAATAGTTTCAAAAGACGACTCAATTAACACAAATATTGGCGTAATAAGAAATTGTTTCAACATACTTAGCGAGAGTGAAATTGATTCATCTTTTGCGTTATATGCACCAAATATTGGTCAAATTATGGTTAAACATTATTTTAAAATCGGTGCAATCCATGATAGTTCAATACTCATTTGGGCTAAAATTGATAATAAAAAGATCATAATTGAGTATTGATATAAGTGATTACTATTCTGACCTCCTCCTCAAAAATCAAACAGCCCTATATGTTAGCATACATATACGTTATAAAATCCCACACAAAGAAAAACACCCGTTGAACCAAGGGTTCTGTGCGGGTGTAAGAAAAGCGGGACAACGGCGGTCTTATAGAACACTTTTTACTTTTAGGTTTAAGTTGGGAATTGGTTTAAATCTATATTTTTAAATTTTATTTCTCATATTATCAGAGTTTAATTATAAATGTTCATTTCTTAAAAGGGCACTCACAACTCACCACTTATCACTTACCACTCACAACTAAAAAAAGGGATAGCTATAGCCATCCCTTTTGATTTATATATTTTATAAGGACTAAACCCCTACGATCCTCTCTTTATACATTGCTAGAGCTTCATTAAGGCGTTCTGTTGCCCCTTCTTTGCCTGCATTATGTGAAGGATGAATGTAAAGTTTTACGCCTCTGTCAACCAGAATTTCGGCAACGGTGGCAATGGTCATCCAAACGGTTGTTATAAACGCCATGGTTGATACCGGACCTATCTTATCAGGATGACCTTTTAGATCAACAGAGGCATCTTCGATAGGTGCACAACTGTCCACGACGATATCCGCGATGTCAAAGATGGTCTTGCCGCAAGAATGACGTGTTTTCTTTCCTTTTGCCGCCGCAGCTGACCCATAAGCGATCACTTTCATGCCTTTTTCTTTGGCTCTGAGCGCTATATCAATATTGACATTATTAATTCCCGAATGTGAGAAAATCCACATACAATCTTTGGTATCAAAATTATAACCTTTCATGATCTGATCGCCATAGCCTTCAACGCGTTCGAGAAAAACGAACTGATGTACACCCATATCACCGACAATATGTGTAAAAAAGCTTAAGGGCAGTTCGCACATGGGATGAAATCCTACGAATCCACCGATACGTGGATACATTTCTTCAATAGGAAGTGTTGCATGGCCGCACCCAAAGGTATGAACCCAGCGTTTTTGTTCTATGGTATCCGCCATAAGCTGTGCGGCTTTCATGATATTTTCTTTTTGTGTTTCCTGAATATTGTTCATGACCGAGTTTACGTTTGCCAGCCATTCCATTGCTAATTTCATTTTCATTCCTCTATTTTAATGGTTTTTTAATATTTTGATTAAATGCCCAGATTGCCAGCAAGAACATAAGGCAGGCCGAGGCGATCAGAATTGTCGTTATATGTTGAATTCCCCAGGTTCTTGAGACAAATCCAACCAATAAATTCAATAAGGTATTTCCAAGAAGGGCGATCACAAGCGCAAATGAGAAGGCAATACCCGATAATTCGGCATAGCGTTCACCTACATAACCCAGCATCACCGGAAATCCGGATGCCAAACCCATACCTAACAGAAAGTAAGAGACCCAGATCATGGCAAGTGAACCCGACACCTGCACTAAGACAAGTGATATGGCGATCAAGATGCAGGAAAGTGAAAAAACACGAATCGGTCTTATCTTTTTTAGTACATAGGTCAGTATTAAACGGGCAATGGTCATTCCCACGACCAGCATGGTCAGTGAGAACAATGCTTTATCGTCCGCCAAACCATGAATATCCTTCAAATAGGACGTCGTCCAGTTGTTCGATATCCCTTCTACAGCACTCTGGAAGAAGAGCACAAATGCAAATAGGATCAAGACCTTATCTTTGAACATGGAGAATACTTTTTTTAATGGGATACCCTGTTGTTGTTTGGGTGGGGGGAAAGGAATAAGCATAAAGTAGATCACCGGCAGCAGCAAAAAGATCGCCGTTCCAAGTAAGACGGATTGATATGAAAAATGTTTTGTCAGCAATCCTGTGATCAAAGGCAGAAAAAGTGCTCCCAATCCGTAGAAAACACCCAAAAGACTCAGATTGGAACTCTTGTTTTCCGCGCTGACATCCGCAGCCAGGGCATTGGTCGCGCCATTGATCATCCCGCCTGTTATTCCAATAAAGAAAAAAGCGGCCTGAATTAATGGAAAAGAACCTGCGTAAACGATAAGAACAATACAAGCAATGATCAAAACAGATGAAATGATCAAAAGAAGCTTATAACCAAAACGATCAACAATGGCTCCAAAGAACAGTGAGCCAATCAAGATACCCAAAGGTAATAGGGAAGCGAGACTGCCTGCTGAAAGTTTACCCAGTTGGAATTTATCAACGAGAAAGGTATTGATCGTTCCCAGAGATAACATCGCGATACCGAAGAGAAACATACCAAAACATGCGGCTATAAAAACCAGATTGCTTTTTTTCATTTATCCTTCCTTATGTATTTAACATGGCAAGACGCCCGGCTCCGATGAGTCCGGCGTGTTTTCCAAGTGTAGTTGCTTCAAGTGAAACTTGCGTAATGCTGATGGGCTGTGCCCATTTTTTGGTTTCTTCAACGATTTGAGGTATAAATTGTACGGCGGGACCAAAAACACCGCCGCCCATAATGATCTTTTCAGGATTAAAAAGAGATACATAGTTTGCAATAGCCATTCCCCATAATTCAATACAGGTATCAAATGTTTTAATTGCTACCGGATCAGCGTGATCATATGCTTTAAAAACATCTTCTGAACACAATGTACTCGGATTCAATTCACCTTTGTATTCGGGCAAATTTTGGATCATTTCTTTAGCTGTTCTGGCGATCCCATCACCTGAGGCAAAATATTCGAAATTGCCGCATGTATCAAATTTTTTATCGTAAGGACGTTGCAGAGCCAACCAGCCGGTCGCACCGGCAATATCACCATGACCTCTTAATATTCGTCCATCAACGAGAATTCCGGCCCCAATACCGGTCCCCACTGCAACAAAAATCACGTTTTTACATCCTTTTGCAGTTCCCAGCCATGTTTCGCCAAGAATATAACAAGCCCGATCACTGTCAATAGAGATCTTAATATTCTTTGAAACGGTTTTCGCGAGGTGATCCATAAGAGGATATGCATCCCACCCCGGGATATTAGGTGCCCAAACTTTACCACTTTCTTGATAGACGATTCCCGGAATACAAACCCCGAGGGATAGCGCGTCCATATGGTTTGTCTGTGCAAAATGCAGCAATGAATTGATCAATGTGCTCATCTTATCTGCAGCATCTTTTCCACCGGCACCATTTAATTTAAGGGTTTCATCATTGAGTATCTCACCCCGTCCATTAAACAGCGCCGCAGCGATCTTGGTCCCCCCGCAATCAACCGCAATAAAACATTTTTTATTCATACATAAATCCTTGAACATCAGGTTCTTAGGTAATTATCATCCATATTTAAGAGTTTGATTTTACTTCATGTCGCCTAAATGGATCCCATAAAAGCTATTCAAGTTTAGAAGAAAAATTTTGATATGTCAAGAAGAAATTATATCTGTTTAAAATCGGTATTTACGATAGCATTCAAAACCATTCCGTGCCTATCATGAATTTATAAAAAAATCATATCGGCAATTCTTCAGCCGTAATAAGCGCTAATCGCCCTGCGCCAATCAGTCCCGCCTGATTTCCAAGTTGAGATAATTCAATCGTTACATCTTGCATACTGACCGGTTGGGCCCATTTGGCAGCTTCTTCATAGATTTGATGCTTGAATTGTGTTGCGGGACCAAAGACAGAGCCACCTAGAATGATCTTGCTTGGGTTGAAAATTGAAATAAGATTGGCGATGGATATACCCCAGTATCGAATTGCATTATCTAAAATCTTTTCAGCAATGGGATCTTCATATTTATAGGCATTAAAAACATCCTGAACATTTAGTTCATCTTTTTTAAGCAAGCCTTTATATTCTTTATCATCCCGAGACAACTCGTAAGCTCGTTCCGCAATTCCTTTTGCGGAAGCGTAGTATTCTAAATGCCCACATTTGGAGTAAGCAGGAATATGCTCCTTCTCGTTGCATAACCACCCGATCGCGCCTGCAATATTATTGTTTCCTCTTAATATCCTGCCATCGATCATGATACCTGCATAGATCCCCGATCCCACAGAATAATAAATTGAGTTTTTTGAACCTTTCGCCGCGCCTTTCCAATGTTCTCCCAAAATATGACAACAACGGTCGGACATAATCCTTACAGGCTGTTCGTATTTTTTCAGATCGTCAAGAAGGGGATAGTTGCGCCAGCCGGGAATGTTGGGGGACCATACAATGCCTGTTTTCTCATAATAGATTCCCGGAATAGAAATACCGATAGCTTTTACTTTAACCTCATGATTAGCGGCTTTTTTAATAAAATCATCGATTTGCTGACATATGAACCGTCCAACTTGGGTTGCACGCAAATCACCTAAGGGCCTAGTTTTGCTTACAACAAGCTCTCCATTGGTTCTAAATAATGCTGTTGATATTTTATTGGTCGTTAAATCAACTGCTATAACACCCATTTAATTCTCCATCATCTTAACATGTTTTCAAAATAATAGTAAAATATTTAGCCAAAGACAAAAGTATTAACTCAAAGATCCAAGATACAAAAAAACAAAAGGCAAATGTGCAATTTCAATTATAAAAATTTCCTGTATAAGAATCATACAGGAAATAATTTAAGTTGACAAAATAATTAAATTGATTTATGTTTTAACGTTTCCTGCAACGGTTACAACCAAATTAAATCAGCTAAACAGAATATACAGACGCAGATACAGGAATTCCTGTAAATAACATGCAATATACAAGGAGATTTATGATGCGTAATCGATCAAAGATCCTTCTAATGCTTGCTTTTGCCCTCATCCTGCCATTCCATGCAATGGCAGGCGGTGGTAAGATATCGGGATTGATCTTCGATAAACAAAACAAAGAAGCATTGGTTGCCGCGAATATCATGATCACAGAGAAATGGAATAATGATATTGCGGTGGAACTTGAAACTGTTCGGGGAACTTTTTCGGATAAAGACGGATATTTTGTCCTCTTAAATGTGAGTCCCGGTACATATACTTTGAAAGTTTCCATGATGGGTTATAGCGATCTTATCATGGAAAAGGTTAGGGTCAATTTGGATCGTAGCATTCAGCTCGAATTCCCTATGACTCAACAAACGGTTTCGCTTGAAGCGGTCACAGTTATTGCGAAGAAAGAGATCATCAGGCCCGATCTTGCCTCATCACAGGAGATCATTGGCAAAGAACGCCTGGAAGATGCCCCGGTTATGAGAATGGATGAATTCATGGCAAGTATGAAGGGTGTGGAGCTTGTTTCAGATGCGGATGGTTCCGGACTGAGCATCCGGGGAGGGGAAGTATCGGAGACAGATATTCAAATCGACGGTATTTCTTCAAGAGATGCCCGATCAGGTAATTCTTATTTATCCATTAACTCTTCTTCGGTTGAGGAGCTCCAATTGCTGACCGGCGGTTTCGAGGCCAAATACGGTGGCATTCAATCCGGTTTGGTCAATGTTGTTACCAAAGAGGGTTCGCATGAAAAATTTGATTTTTCTGGTCGTTTTAATATTACTCCTGCGGGTCAACAGCGATTTTTTGGTGAAAATCCCTGGAGTGAGGAGGGCATGATATACCGTATTTATGCCGACACCAGTGATAACGGATATGCTTATATCGGGACAGAAGACGATACCACAGGTACCATTCCCATCGAATTTTCAGGCTTTAGAGGTTGGGACTTTAAACGCGAAGGTACACGTAATTATCAAAGCATCGGACTCGACGGCATTAAATTATCACCTGAACAAAAGCGTCAATTATGGCTCATCCAACATCCAACCTATGATGTAGCCTCACATTCAGATATCTATGCAGAAGGCACTTTAACGGGTCCCGTACCTTTCAGTAAAAATGCTACTTTTATGCTGGCGGGAAAATTGGAACGCTCCGAGTTTGCCTTTCCTATCGGTCCGCGTGAAAATTATATGGACTGGAATTCACATCTGAAGGTCACTTTGAGACCTACAGAAAGCTCCAAGGTTTCCTTAAGCGGTATGTATGCGCATATGTCAAGCAATACGACAAGCAGGCCCAGTACAGTGGGCGGCGGCCTTCAGGATTATTCAAGCCGTTTCGGATATCTAAGCAATTCCGAACAGGCCGTACGGCAACAAGCGGGTATTTTATCAAATTTTGCACAAATGTATAATAAGAGCTTTTTGCAATATTTGGATCAATATTGGTTCATGGGTGGAATTAAATGGAGCCAAACCTTAACACCCACTTCTTATTTTACGATGGAAGCACAAGTCAATTACCAAGA